>JAAYUJ010000633.1 GCA_012517775.1 Deltaproteobacteria bacterium | reverse complement strand
TCCACCGGCTTGACAAGATAATCAAATGCCCCGCGCTTGATAGCGGTAACCACATCCCTCACCTGCTCGTATGCCGTAATCATAACGACCGTCGGAGATGGACGAAGCTCTCTGAACCTCGAGAGGATATCAAGACCGCTTATATCGGGAAGTCCTATGTCGAGGAGCACCAGATCCGGCTCTTCCTGATAGGCGAGCTGCAGGCCTTTCGTTCCCGTTTCCGCCTCGATCACGGTGTGCTTCTTCTCCAGGAGACGTCGGAGAGCAGAGCGAAAGGGGCTCTCATCGTCCACAATCAGGATCTTTTGGTTATCTTTCATCCATTTGTCCTACAATTCAGAAACAGGCAATAATGTTCCATCGATCAACTCGACAAGCCGAACAGCCCGGCAGCATTCTTTCCCGCAATAGCGCCCACTGTTTCCAGAGCGAGGCCGGCCTCATTCATTTCATTCAGGTAACGTATCGGCGATAACAAGGGAAAGTCGCTGCCCATGAGAATACGCTGTGCTCCGACAACCTCGACCGCGATCCTGTAGATACTGGTGCGATACAAGAGAGGGGAAGCAGCCGTGTCATAGAATACCGAAGCCATGATTTCACTCACTTCTCTCTTGAGCAATTCATAGAAACACAGACCTCCACCCCAATGGGCCAGAATCAGAGGCATGCCACGCGCCAGCCGGGCAAGAGCGTAGAAGAGCTCAATGCCCACGGGAGCCTTACCCGGATAAAAGTGGCCGACGGGTTCATTGGCATGAACCATCATGACCCCGTTGAAACCCCTGCAGCAATCGACAAGATCCTGGAAGCATGCCAGAGCGTGCTTCTCGTCACAGGAAGCATAGACAGCCAGTTCTCCCAAACCACGAGCCCCTGCCTCCAGACACCTGCGCGCTTCGCTGGAGGCGCCTTTTTGCAGCGGCTGCACACAGCACAACGGCAGCAGACGAGGAATGTACCTGGATGCTGATTCGAGAACATAATCGTTGTGCCTTCTGGCGAGTTCCATGTTCTCCCATGGAAAACCGAAGGTCACCGCGTAGTCGACTCCACATTCCTCCATGGCGTTCATGAGATCCTCTGCCGTGGCCAGTCTCGCCCTGGGAGAATCATAGAGCAGTCTGAAGGCAGGCTCGTGGTCAAAAAAGTGACTGCGGTCCCGCACGATGTCCGGAGGAAAGATGTGTGTATGAACATCAACCCGCATTCCAGGAACTCCTTTGTCTTCCTTTCCACCCCTGTATTCATCCCTTGAATCACAGCATGGCTGTAAGACCAAAATGGACCCTGTCCATCGCTAACATATAAGCTAACCTTTGTACATGGTACATATCTTTCTCAAGGATTCCTCTGCATTGCGCGCACCCGCTCCACCTTCCCGTGCCGGAAGATGAGGAGACGTGTCTTCTACACAGATCCTGGTCACGACCGCCTCGCAGGTCTGGTTTCCATACGCGACATCCGAGTGCAGACGCCGTCGAGATTGGAATCCCGATCTACTGTATTGAGAAAATACAAGGAGACGAATGATCGACACCCAGTTTACTTCTTGGCTCAAAGGCTGAAAAAGTGCATTATTCTACCGGATCCGGGGAAACCCATGGTAAGAAATTCCAATCAACCGAAGCACTTGGGGAAATGATGATGGATGTTCTTGAAAAAGTCGCAAGACAGGCGATCTTCAAAGCAGGGAAACTCATTCAGGAAGAGATAGGAACCATATCCTCGGCACGGGTGCATCACAAAGCTCCGTTCGACTACGTGACGGACGTGGACCGAAAGTGCGAAGATCTGATCACGGAAATCATCGCCGGGCGCTTCCCCTCGCATCGTATCGTAGCGGAAGAAACCCCGGGTGAAGAGGTCGGCAATGGAACCACATGGATCATTGATCCTCTGGATGGAACCACGAATTTCATACACGGCTTTCCGTTTGTTGCAGTCTCCATAGCCGTCTGCGAAGAGAGAAAGCCCATCCTCGGCCTGGTTTTCGACCCCCTGCGCGACGAACTGTTCGTGGCCCGGGCCGGGCAAGGGGCCACCCTCCATGGATCTCCAATCCGTGTGGCGGAATCCGCACCCTTGGACCAGTCCCTCATCGCCACGGGATTTCCCCACAGGGTCAGGCGGATCATTGATCCATACATGAACATGTTCAGAGCCGTCTTTCCTCAGGTAAGCGGGATCAGGAGAGCAGGATCCGCGGCCCTGGATCTCGCTTATGTGGCTGCAGGCAGAGTGGATGGATTCTGGGAGGCCGGTCTCAAGACGTGGGATGTTGCCGCCGGCAGCCTTCTCGTCACGGAAGCCGGGGGACATGTCACCGATTTCTGGGGACAAGGGGAATACCTGTTCAACGGCCATATCATTGCAGGAACCGACTCCGCCTATCCTTTTCTTCTGGAGCAGGTGGGAATCCATTTGGCACCCGTCCTCAGCCGGCATGGAGACTATCCTCAGCCGGTCTGATAGAGACGCTGTTCTATCTCGCAAAGAGCAGGCTCAGTGTGGGGAAGAAGGTAATGAGAGCAAGTGCAAAAAGCAGGATGGCAATAAACGGCATGGAAGCAAGATAGAGCTGAATAACCGGCTTTTCAAACCGCAAGCTGGAGATGAAAAGGTTCATACCGATAGGAGGGGTGGAATACCCTATCTGAAGGTTGGTAAGAAAAATGACGCCGAGGTGCAAAAGGTCGACACCATAGCTCTGTGCTATGGGAACAATGAGTGGGACAACGATAACGAGCGCGGAAAAAATATCCAGTACACACCCCACTCCCAGCAGAAAAACATTGAGGATGAGGAAAAAGGACACTTTGCTCTGAACGTGCGTCTGCATGAATGAGAGAATCTGGTTCGGAACCTGCTGGTCGATGAGAAAACCGTTGAACGCCAGGGAAGCACCCAGAATCACGGTGATGGAGCCTATCATGGTGGCGGTCTTGACAGCAGCCGAACCGATGTCCCGGAAACGCACCTCCCGATTGATGGCAACCTCTATGAACAGAACATAGGCGGCAGTAACGGCCGCCGCTTCACTCACAGCCAGAAAACCGCTAAAAATCCCTCCAAGGACCACCACAGGTAGAAGTATTTCCCATATGGACTCGCGAACCGTTGCAAACAGTTCGCGCCAGTTGAATTGTGACTTTCTTGCGCCCTTCCGGGAACGACTGGCCCTGACAATGGAAAATAGCGAGAGAAGCCCCACCATCAGAGCTCCGGGAAGCAGACCGGCGACAAAAAGATCCGAAATGTTCACCTCGGCCACTAGGCCGTAGACGATGAGAGGCAGGCTGGGAGGAAAGAGAAGCCCCATGCTCCCGCAGGTGGTGAGCAGCCCCAGGGAGAATCTCTCAGGATACTGATCCGCGATAAGAGCAGGGTACAGCAGGCCTCCAAGCGCCACAATG
>JAAYUJ010000632.1 GCA_012517775.1 Deltaproteobacteria bacterium | reverse complement strand
TGGGATTTCCTTTAGGAAAAGGCTCCGGAACCGGGACCTTTACTACAATGCATGGTGAAAGACCATATTCTCAACCGGGGTGGGCAGCGCAGATCCTTTCGCCCACCCGGGAAAGATCGCTGTTCCCGTTATCTCTCGGGTGATACCGACGGACTTTCATGGGTTCTCTCCCAACGAGTGCCCGTTGGAGTGTCAATGACGCGTATTCCCCGCTTGAGCAATTCAATCCTCAACTGATCCGCTTTTTCCCACTGCAATGAGCTTCGGGCATCTTCCCGCAAGCGCAGGAGAGCCTCTTCCTCTTCACCTAATGGCTTGAGTTGCAGATCGAAAAGGCCGAGGATTTCGTTGAGCCTATGCAGGGATTCCAGGACTTGATTCTTTTGGAGTTCACTGAGCTCGCATCGATCAACGTACGGGTTGATCTCCCGGGCGAATCTGAAGAGGGCAGCGATGGCCTGGGGTGTATTGAGGTCGTCGGCCAGTGATTCAAAGAAAGCTTTTTCGAGGGCGTAGGTGAGTTCTGCAATCGGGGGTTGCTCGATGTTGGAACAGGGCGCATGATGGATCCTGTTGATGAGTTCCTTGAGTCGGTGATAGGCTTTTGCGGCGTGTTGAATGCTCTCGGTTGTGATATGGACCGGCTTTCTGTAGTGAGTGCTCAGGAGCCAGTACCTGATCTCCACACTGGAGAATCCTCGTTCCATGAGATCTTTGATGGAGGAGGTCTCATCGATCAATCTCTGTTGCTTATCGTCCCTCCCCGACCAGACTCGTTCACAGAGCATCCAGATATTGGCGAAAGGTTTTCCCGTGAGGGCCCGGCCGATTTCTCTCACGTTTTCAAGATGCGGAAAAAGAAAATCCACGCTGCTCACCTGGATGTCGATGGGAGAGCCCAGGTCATGGATGGCTGCGGAGGCTGCGGCAATGTGCCAGGTGGGCAGTACGTTGCCCCATTCCGTTTTCATGCATATGCCCCGTTTGAGTTCCGCCAGTGTTGCTCTCTTGAGGAGTGTGAAGTCCCTCGGGTTGAGTTTTTCGTATGCATCCAGATCGACGGTTGTTCCAAGGCGAATCTTCTTGGGATCGATCTTTGACAATGCCCCGTAATCCTTCGATTTCGTGAGATCGAAATAGACGGAGCGGAGCTTTTCATAGGCATACTCCCTCGCAATCAGGAACCGGATATTGCTCTCAATGGCATCCAGACGTTCCGATATTTTCAGGCAACGATAGCCCCGCTGTACTCCCAGTTGGTTGAGATCGTGAAGGAAGTCGTCCAATTGCCTTTGTACGTAAAGGGGCAGTTCCATCTTGGTGGAGATGGATCCCTGGACGGTGCGGCTGTCCAGATCAGGGATAAGGACGACCTGATCCACATAGAAACCTTTTGCCTGGAGGAATCTTACGAGCAAATCGGAGAGGATGAACCTGCGTGAATCCTGAATGGTAAGAGGGCGATCGAGTGGTGGGCCGGTCAAGGCAATTCGTACCTTTCCTTCTTTGACAGGCTTGAATTCGGTCTTTTCCCTGGCAAGCAAATCAAAGAATCGGAAGTCCGGCTCCAGCAGCGTCGTGAACAGGTTGGTGCTCAGGTATCGGTCACCGCCATCGGGAAGAACGGTGACCACGATACCGGCACTCATTTCTTTGGCTATATTTATAGCTCCTGCCATGGCGGCGCCTGAACTCATCCCCGCAAAAATTCCTTCCTCGCGGGCAAGACGACGTGCCATTTCAAAGGCCTCTTCATCTTTAATGTGAATGACCCGATCCAGGGCATGCCGGTCGAAAATGCCGGGGACGTAGGATTCCTTCATGTTTTTGAGACCCTGGACCTTGTGTCCCGGGTAGGGTTCCACTCCGATGACCAGAATGTC
>JAAYUJ010000097.1 GCA_012517775.1 Deltaproteobacteria bacterium | reverse complement strand
TTTTAAATACCCGGCTTTGCGGGCATGACAAAAGGAAATCTATCGTCGCACCGTCATTCCTGCATCCTCTCTATATGAATAGGAGAATGTCAGACACAAATCAATGACGATTCCGAGGTGGGTCACAAACCGTTCATGTCCTGACGGCTTGCGGTCAAGGGGTGAAGAAACACGAAATCGCCCAGTTGCGATGCGTCTGGACTTCCATTCGATTCAATTTTGAGACCTGCCTTCTGACGCCTTGACAGCCGGAGCGCTGAGAGGCGATTATTGCTGACGTACGTCACGCGATCTGTCTGAGAGTGCCCTCTCAACGAGTAGGTCTGGATTGCAATCCCGACAGCATTTGCGCCAAGGTGTCAAGTATTGAAACCCGACCCAAAAAGTTGTCGTTATCCGGACTCATCGTGAGGTCACGTCTGAACCTTGGAAGGTCCGGTCCCTTTCGCTGAAGCCAGCTCTTGTGCATTGACTCGATCAGGGAAAGAACATGCTTCCGTATTTCGTTTCATTTCGCCCGCAGGTGGTGATGGAAGAGAATCTGCCGCCGTATTCGCCTCTTGAAGACCCGGACGTCCAGAAGCTGCTGCGCAATGCAGCCGGAGTCCTGCTCCCGGAATATCTGACTCCCACCCGCTATGCGAATATCACGCGGTATGCCAGGGAATGGTTTCCACGGCTCGAGGGTCGATTTCACAGCTATGGCAAGACGAAGCAGATCGTTCTTTTCCGAAGCCTGGGAACGAGGCATCCAGAGAGTCTGCTATTCGAGAGCCCGTCTCGTCTCCTCTCCTTTTTTCTGCGGAAGGGTTCCCCCTGGGGATATCCTCTCGTGCTCAAGGGGGACAAGGGAGGAGGAGGGAGCAAGGTGTTTCCCATCCGAAGGGCGGAGCATATGGCTCGATATGCAAAGAGACTTCCTGATCACGAGCCCGCATTGATCCAGCGATGGGTGGAGCATGGAGGAAAGGATTTACGCGTCGTGGTCTACGGAGATCATGCCGTGAGCTACTTCCGGGTGGGGGCCGGTAATTTCTATAACAATGTCTGCCGGGGTGGAAAAATCGATCATGACGGATGGCCGGAGCTGCAGGAGAAGGGCATCCGTGCCGTCCGGCATTTCTGCCGTGAGGCAAAGATCGATGTCGCAGGGTTCGATCTCATGTTTCCGGATGGGGGAGATCCCGTGTTCGTCGAGATCAACTTCCATTTTGGAAGAAAAGGACTGGGAGGGACGGAAGCCCACCGCCTGCACCTTCGGAAGGCGATTGATGACTGGCGCGATCGCTGTCTGCGATCCATTCACAAAAGAGGCCCTGCCCGTGACGGGAGCCTCCACCTGGAATCCTCGGCCCCCTGATCATCGTTCGATCTGACAAATCCTTAACCCATGGATGTGCCGCCCGGCAGGTCAGGATTCACTTCATGACGAAAAAGCGGCCGGGCCATGGAAGCCGGACCTGCTGTTCTCATTTCCGGGAGTGGACTGATTGCGGTTATGCCTGTCATAGCAATCCAATGAGCATCCGGGTCCCCACGGCAAAAAGCAGGATTGCGAACACCCGTTTGAGCCGGTCCACCGGGAGATTGTGAGCCAGATAGACACCGAGAGGCGCCGTTACAACGCTGGCGCATACGATTCCGGCCAAAGCGGGAAGGTAGATGTAACCCAAAGAGTATTCAGGCAGTCCCGAGAGATGGAGTCCGTTCAGGATATAGCCCACGGTTCCGGCAATGGCGATTGGGAATCCGATGGCCGCCGACGTCCCGATGGCGTGATGCACGGCGATATTACACCAGATCATGAAGGGCACCGAGAGGGTCCCCCCGCCGATTCCAACGAAACTCGACACTGCGCCGATGGTGTTTCCTACTGCGAACATCCCCAATTGGCCGGGCAAATCCCTTGTGGGCTTTGGTTTCTTGTTCAGGATCAATTGGGTGGCCACGTAGTAAAGAAAAATGACGAAAAATCCCTTGAGGAAATTGGTGGACAGCCGGGATGCGACGCAGGATCCGAGAAATGTCCCTACGAGGATTCCCGGTACGATGTGACGCACCACAAGCCATTGAACCGCTCCACGTCTGTGATGGGCGTAGAAGCTGGAGACCGCGGTGAAAATGATGCTCGCCATGGAGGTTCCCAGGGCGATCTGCATGATGGTTTCCTGGGATATGCCCTGTCGCGTGAAACAAAAGATCAGCATGGGCACGATCACCAGTCCTCCGCCGATTCCAAGGAGGCCCGCAAGGACGCCTGCCACGGCGCCCACTGCCAGATAGGTCAGGATGAGAGTCAGCATGATGATTTCCTTTCAATTCCACATCCACGGGAAGCGAACCCCAGGTTGAGATCATGCAATACCACCGGGAGAATTGCGTCATTTCCGGCTGTTCCAGGATTTTTCAACTTCAGAGTTCCCCAGAATGATTTCCTCTATCTCCGCAAGGTGCTCCTTCATCGCAAGGTGAGCACTTGCGGGATCCGCCTTTTCCAGAGCATCAATGACCCTCAAGTGTCCGACCACCGAGGCTTTCCTTCTGGCTTCGCTCTGCAGGTACTCGGATCGGCTTTCGTCGAGGATTTCGGTCAATGTGTCCATGACCCGCTGAACCACCCTGTTGCGGGATGCATGAGCCAACGCCAGATGGAATGCCGCATCCAATTGCGAATCCTCCTCTCCGGCCAGGATTTTCCTCTGCTGGTCACAGACGATCACCTTGAGTCGGTCCAGCTCTTCCGGAGTGATGTTGACGGCGGCGAGAGCGGACACCTCGGGCTCCATCATGCGTCTGAATTCCAGGATATCCTGGAGCAGCTCCTTCTGGGTCTGTATGGCCAGGGCGAAGGATTCCACCAAAAGAGATTCATTGGCAGCACAGACGTATGTACCGTCCCCCTGCCGACTCTCCAGCACCTTTCTCTCGGCCAGGGCCTGAACGGCCTGTCTGACACAGTTGCGGGAAACGTTGAACCTTTCGGCCAGAGTACGCTCCGGGGGAAGCTTGTCACCCACTTTCAACTCACCCCGTTGGATCATGCTCCGGATGGTCTCCACAATGCTGTCGTAAAGATATTTCCTTCTGCCCCGAGTCAATGAAGCCGCCATGAATACCCCCAAACCACTCTCGATGTCCAGATTGGTATTACCAAATAATAATTTAAACATATTGGTAGTACCAATAACAGATCGGAAGGGGGGAGGCAAGAGCCTTGTCGATCATATGGGGAAAGAGCCGGCCTGAAGCTTCTGAGCATTTGGATTGCAAAACTCTAACGCTTCCGAACGCAGTCTGAGATTCACGGAACCATGCCGAAGAAACCTTTGTTCCTTACAGAGGATGCTGCTATGGTAGTTCCGGTGGAAAAGCAATGGATATGCATTGAACGGGTATAAGGAGCAGGGCGATGTTTTCATGCAAAGATGCCGAGGACGTGCTGAGAGTTACCAGGGAAAAGGATGTCGCCTCCATTCAGTTCTGGTTCACCGACGTTTTGGGACAGCTCAAGAGCTTTTCTGTAACACCACAGGAGCTTCCCCTTGCCTTCACGGAGGGAATGGGATTCGACGGTTCCTCCATTGAGGGGTTTGCACGGATCGAAGAGAGCGACATGGTGGCGGTTCCCGATCCCACAAGCTTTCAGTTTCTCCCGTGGCGACCGGCTGAAAGGCCTGCGGGGAGGATGTTCTGCGACATATACAAACCTGACGGCACCCCCTACGAGGGAGATCCCCGGTATGCACTGAAGCGTATGCTCAAGAGGGCAGGGGATCGGGGATATACCTTTTTCGTGGGACCTGAGCTCGAATACTTTTACTTCAGGTCGGACAAGGCTCCTGAAATCCTGGATCGGGGAGGTTATTTTGATGTGACGCCCCTGGACAGGGGAGTGGATTTGAGGCGTGATACCATCTTTGTCCTTCAGAAGATGGGAATTGATGTCGAGTACAGCCACCACGAGGTGGCACCCAGCCAGCATGAGATCGATCTGCGCTACGACGAGGCCCTGCGCATGGGCGACATCACCCAGACTTACCGGATCGCGGTTCGGGAGACTGCGCGGCTCCATGGGGTATACGCATCCTTCATGCCCAAGCCACTCTTCGGCCAGAACGGGAGCGGGATGCATGTCCACCAGTCGCTCTTCACCGAGGATCGAAACGCCTTCTTCGACCCGGGCGACCCGTATCATCTCTCCCACGTCGCCAAATGCTACATTGCTGGTATTCTCAAGCACGCAAGCGAGCTCATCGCCATCACCAACCAGTGGGTGAACTCCTACAAGCGCCTTGTACCGGGCTATGAAGCGCCGGTTTACATCTCATGGGCCCGCCGCAACCGGTCGACCATGGTCCGGGTTCCCATGTACAAGCCAGGCAAGGAAAAAGCCACGCGCATCGAGTTTCGGGCGCCCGATCCGGCGTGCAATCCCTATCTGGCCTTTGCGGTAATGCTGGCGGCTGGACTCAGGGGAATCGAGGAGAACTATGAGCTTCCCGACCCCGTGGAAGAGGACATCTACAGTATGAGCAGTGCCCACAGGACTTCGCGGGGTATCCACTCTCTTCCCGGAAGCCTTTACGAGGCGATTGTGGAATGCGAGCAAAGCCGGCTTGTCCGGGATGCCATCGGGGAACACATTTTCACCAAGTTCATCGAGAATAAGAAAATCGAGTGGGAAACATACCGGATTCAGGTGACGTCATACGAGATCGACCGCTACCTCCCCATGTTCTAGAATCTCCTTCAGCCTTTCAGTTCAATGAATGCCCCGGCGGCGGAGACGGAGGCCGTATTCTCATATGACTATTTGACTTCATTCATTTTTTCGTGCGTTTCGTGCCCTTCGCGGTGAGAGTCTCCATCGCTGAGGCTATGCGGCGGTGTGATTTCATTCGGAAAGGCTGGAACGGCGTGGAGTACTGGAATGCAACAGGAAAGGGGAGGTTTCAAAGTCGTGTCATGAGTGGAGGAATCCAAACAGTGTTGCGCAATGATCGTGTCTGCGTTGTGAGGCTGGACCTGGGACCATACGGCACGAATGCGTATGTTGTAAGCTGCGCCGTGACACGGGCAAGTGTCCTGATCGATGCGC
>JAAYUJ010000631.1 GCA_012517775.1 Deltaproteobacteria bacterium | reverse complement strand
TTCTCGTGTTCCGCAGGACATGAAAGACTCCCGCAGAGGGTTTTCACCTCACACGGTAGACCCTGCGAAAAATCCAGTATACCAACAGCCCGGCAAGAATCCAACCCACCCATCTTCCCCACTGATTCATCAGTCCAGGAGCCACCGTCTTGATGCGATTCACGGGAATGGCAAAGCCAATGCCGACATTAGCTCCAGTGGGGCTGAGAATTGCCGTGTTCATCCCCACCAGTTCACCTTTGGAATTGACCAGTGCTCCTCCTGAATTCCCTGGATTGATGGCGGCACTGATCTGGATCAGGTCTCTGAGAACGATCCCACCGTTCCGGATGCTGCGGCCGGTCATACTGACAACACCTGTGGAAAGAGTCTGGCCCAATCCAAAAGGGTTCCCGATGGCCATGACCTTTTCTCCCACCTCGATTTGCTCCGAATCACCCAAAACGATGGCTTTCAATGGAGACCCTTTCGGATCGATGCGGAGAATTGCCATGTCGTCCTCGACGGAAGATGCAACGAGCTGCCCTTTCTTTTGCCTTCCATCGGAAAGGGTGACCTGTATGGACTCCGCACGGGCGACGACGTGATGGTTCGTCACGATGATCCCCTCTTCCTCGAGGATAATGCCTGAACCCGAACCGGATTCCGCCGGAATGGAGCAGAAGAAGAATTCAGGATCACAGGCCGATGTGGTGATGTTCACCACCGACGGGGCGACAGTTTCGTATACCCGGATGGTATTCTCTTCATTCGCAGTGAGAGAATAAGCGCGGTGCGGCAGCCCCGCAAGATGCCAGGCCATGACGAGTATCGCAATAACGGTCCTTGCCGATTTGATCTTCAAACTCAAGCCTCAACCCAATGCTTGCACCTTCACCGCAAGGCTTCAAGGCGAACGATCGTTTGCTGCATAATGTACTTCCACGATGATGCATCGAACCATCAACGAGAATACTACTACCAGAGTCTTATTGGAATGCCTTTGCTTCCGGACATAGGATAAAAGCGCTAGAAGAGATCCACTGATCGGGGAGTTCCATCATCACCCGGAAACAGATTCAGGCTCAAGAAACCGACTCACAAACGGAAGTTAGACACTCAATCGTTACTTGGCAAACCACTGTCCTTTGGTTTCTGGAATTCCGGCCGGATAACGGATGCCTGCCTGCTGCCGCTCAAGCTGTCACCTGCAGCCGAAAATACCTGTGCGGACCCCCCCGCAACAATGGAGCCTCTGGCAAAGGTTGCAGTCAGCTTTCTTAGACAGGCTGGGGACAAAGTTCGACGCTTCACTGCGAATGGTCGTCATTCACGCAACAACTTGACTGTTTGTCGTCTCCTCGTGCCCTACGCGGCAAGAGAGCAGGGATGAGTGAGCGATTTGTTGCACCTGCTCTGCACTCGGAAAAATCCCTTGACTTCCAAAATGAGGGTCTGTTAAGAATCAAGCGATGATAAGTCGGGAGTGAAGTCAATGACACATTATACAGTCGATCATGCGGGTTTTTGGTTCTGGTGGCGCAAAGGCGGCGGGGATAGGTGTGCCGTAATGGTCTGAGCCATCAGCTCGAATGAATAATCAAGGACCGTGGGCCACCTGGCTCACGGTCTTTCTGTTTTTTGAAAAGGGACCGTGGGCTTACCCGGTCCCTTTTCCTGTTTTGCCGTTGCCTCTTGGAGTGGATCGGAATCAGCCGGGGCGGCAACCATCGCAAGCAGGAGCCGAGGAGTGAAGTCATGCTGATCGTCATGGATAGAAAGGCCGCGCCGGGGGAAGTGGACAGTGTCGTGGCCGCCATTGAATCAAGAGGGTATGTCGCCCGGCCCATCCCTGGGGGGGAGAGGGTAGCCATCTGCGTCCTTCACAACAAGGGCCCGGTAGATGCCTCGTATTTCCTGGGATTGTCCGGCGTCAAGGAGGCGATTCCTGTAACCCACCCGTATAAACTGGTAAGCCGTGAATCACAGCCGGAGGATACAGTGGTGCAGGTCGGGGATGTCTCCCTGGGAAACGGGAACCTGACCATCATTGCGGGACCGTGCGCCATTGAAAGTGAGGAGCAGGCCCTTACCATCGCCCGTTGCGTCAAGAGCGCTGGAGCCCATATCTTTCGAGGGGGCGCGTTCAAACCCCGCACTTCACCATATGCATTCCAGGGTCTTGGTGAAGAGGGGCTCAGGATCCTGGCGAAGGTTCGCGAGAAAACGGGCATGCCTGTGGTCACGGAAGCCATCGACCGGGAAGTGTTCGATCTCGTGGAGACATACGCCGATGTGGTCCAGATCGGGGCCCGCAACATGCAGAACTTCAGCCTTCTTCGGCGGGCGGGGCGATCGGTGAAGCCCATTATGCTCAAGCGGGGCCTCTCCGCCACGATTCAGGAATGGCTCATGGCTGCGGAATACATCATGGAGGGAGGCAACAGCCAGGTCATCCTCTGTGAGCGGGGCGTGCGCACCTTTGCGGATCACAGCCGCAACACCCTTGATCTCTCGTCGGTGCCCGTCGTGCAGAAAGAAAGCCACCTTCCCATCATCGTGGATCCCAGCCATGCAGCAGGGCGCCGGGCCCAAGTGACGCCCCTCAGTCGTGCCGCCGTTGCAGTGGGTGCCCATGGGATCATGGTGGAAGTGCACCATGCTCCGGAATCCGCCCTGAGTGACGGGGCCCAGTCTTTATATCCCCACCAGTTTGAGCTTCTCTGTCGGGAGATCGAGCCCATTTTTGGAGTGGTTCGTCCCCAGAGCCACCAGATGCAGGACGACCTGCCCACCCTGGCGGGTAGAAGGCTGGCGCGATGAAACTGAGGCTGTTTCCGGAGAAGGACGATTTCGTGAAGCTGGCAGAGCGGGGCAACCTGATCCCTGTATGTCTGGAAATCCTTGCGGACACGGAGACTCCCCTCTCGGCACTTGCAAAGATTTACCGACGAAAAGGCCCCGCTTTCCTCCTTGAGAGCATCGAGGGTGGGGAGCGCTGGGGAAGGTACAGCTTCCTTGGGGCATCGGCCTACAGCAGCATTCGGGTGTTCGGGGACAGGGTGGAAGTGGAGAATGAGGAGGGCCGCACGATAATACCCCACGGCGGCGATCCCCTTGAAGTCCTGAGGTCCCGCATGGCGGCTTTCAAACCGCTGTCCCTGCCGGAGCTTCCCAGATTCTGGGGGGGGCTGGTGGGATTTCTCAGCTATGAGGCCGTCTCCTTTTTCGAATCCATTCCCAACCGGTGTGACCCCGATTTCCTCATGGCACACTTCGTCATCCCGGATCGCCTGTTCATTTTCGACAACATACGGCACACCCTCTCCCTTGTTGCCTATGCTTTTCTGGAAGGCAAGTCCCCGGAGGGGGCCTACGAAGAAGCCCTTGCCTGCCTGGATGAAATGCGGGAAGCACTCGATCGGACCATGCCGGATTCACCATCGGGCATCGACCATACGGCCTATACCCTGTCCCCCCTGCTGGCTCCGGAGGACTTTCAGGATCAGGTGAGGAAGATCAAGGAGTACATTACCGCGGGTGATGTAATCCAGACCGTGATTTCCCAGCCCTTCGTCTGTTCCGCACCGCCCGATCCCTGGTGGCTCTATCGGGCACAGCGGTACATCAATCCTTCCCCTTATCTCTATTTCCTGCACCTTGGGGACACGGTCCTCGTCGGTTCCTCACCCGAGACGATGGTGCGACTGGAAAACGGCGTAGCGACGCTTCGTCCCATTGCGGGCACGCGCCCCCGGGGGAAGACGGAACAGGAAGACCGCCGCCTTGCAGACGAGCTTCTCCAGGACCCCAAGGAGCGGGCGGAGCACCTCATGCTCGTCGACCTGGGCAGGAACGATCTGGGCCGCGTCGCAGAGGTTGGAACCGTACAGGTGACAGACCTCATGGTGGTTGAGCGGTATTCCCATGTGATGCATCTCGTGTCCAACATCTCCTGCGATCTGCGCTCCGGGTGTGATGCGTGGGACCTCCTCAGGGCGAGCTTCCCTGCGGGAACGCTCACGGGTGCTCCCAAAGTCCGGGCAATGGAGATCATCGCCGAACTGGAAAAGCAGCCCCGGGGAGCGTACGGAGGGGCCATAGGTTACGTGTCCTTCACCGGCAACATGGATCTCGCCATCACCATTCGAACCGCCTGTATCGAAAACGGCCTGCTCACCATACGTGCGGGGGCAGG
>JAAYUJ010000096.1 GCA_012517775.1 Deltaproteobacteria bacterium | reverse complement strand
GGGATGGTCCTCGGACTGCAGGGTTATTACACCCTCTCCAAGTTCGCCTCGGAAGGACTTCTCGGATCTGCTGTCGCTCTCAGTCTGATACGAGAATTGGGACCGGTTCTCTCCGCACTTATGGTGACCGGACGCGCGGGCTCAGCCATGTGTGCCGAAATCGGCATCATGCGGATCGAAGAACAAATTGACGCCCTGGAATGCATGGCTATCGATCCTCATGCCTATCTTGTAGCCCCCAAGCTGATTGCGTGCCTGATCGCCCTTCCTCTTCTCACCGCTTTTTTCGATGTATTGGGTATTGTGGGCGGGTATGCGATAGGCGTCGATCTTCTTGGACTGAGTTCCGGCATCTATATGGATGGAGTGGAACGAAGTGTTGAGTGGGAAGATGTTTACATGGGCATCATCAAATCGATCTGTTTTGCTGTGCTCCTGATATGGGTGTGTACATACAAAGGATTTTACGCCGGCATAGACGAGGGCAACTTCGGTCCGGAAGAAGTGAGCAAAGCCACCACCAATGCAGTGGTGGTTTCTTCTGTCTCCATTCTTGTTTGTGATTATGTCGTCACATCCATCCTGCTATGAGGAGGGATCTGAACATGGAACGGAAAAGCGTTGAATTGGGCGTAGGCATATTCCTTCTTGTCGGTTTGGCTTGCCTTGGATACATCTCATTCCAACTCGGCGACATCCCTTTCTGGGACCGATCCAATTACGAGGTTTACGCCAAGTTCTCAACCGTGGCCGGGCTAAAGGAGAAAGCAAATGTTATGATGGCTGGTGTACAAATTGGTCAGGTGAAGAAAATCGGACTCAAGGACGGACAGGCGTGGCTGACCATCAGCATCGACAGGAATGTGAAACTCGAAGAAGACTCCATCGTGAGCGTCAAAACCATGGGCCTCATTGGCGATAAATACATCTCCATCAGTCCCGGAGGATCCGACGAATATGTTAAACCGGGAGGGACGCTGCAGGAGACCCAGCCGCCGCTGGATATTGAGAACCTGCTGGGCAGATTCGTCTTCGGGGGCATGGAAAAGGGAGAGAACAGCAAGTAGTCTTTCGGGTTCAGGGACTCAGATTTGGGAGGAATACAAGTACGTTTGTTTGATAGCGAGAACAGAATCAACACCACTCCCATACCCGGTACCGCCCACAAGAAAAGCCGCCAGAACCCATGGCGGCCTTTCTTGTAAAGAAACTAGGAATGCAGGGAACTTACTTCTTCATCTTCTTCATAAAAATGGATTCACACTTCTCGGCAGCGGCTTCGGCCCTGCGAGCAGCGGCTTCGGCTCTGGCGACGGCAGCCTCAACAGCGCGCATATCAGCAGCACATTTTGCTTCGAGTGCTTGAATTCTCTCGAGACAAGGCTCAGGGCACTCCGGCTTCTGAACACATGCGCAACCGGCGAAGTTCACCGCAAAAGCCAACAGGAACAAAACAGCAATAACTTTCTTCATGACTCTTTCCTCCTTAAAAGCTAATCAGAAAATCAACAAGAAAACCCATCCCTCTTTTGCTGGAACATCTAAAGGCTAGCCTCCCTCTCACCCCCCCTCTTCATGATGGAATTCGCCGAGAGCCATTGGTTTCCTGCCTAGAAATCCAGGATAATTCATAAAATTTGCTAAACGCTACTCTACAAAATGGAGAAAATCAAGATCTTTTTATGAAGAAAGCTGGAAAAAACACCAGTCTTTCGCTAGACAACTACCATCATTCTTGTGTGAGTTCAACCATTTTTAGAGAAGTCCCCTCTGAAGACAGGTCCGTAACATTTGTCGGCACACCGTTCTGCAGGTGAATGGCGTTGACAAATCTCTTCCGATCAATGCTCTTTCCCATGGGATGCTGCGCAAGCTTGTCCAATGCATACTGCAGATAGTCAGGGATCTTCTGGTAAACGTCAGGATGAGCCTCCACGTATAGCTGGTTGCCCTTCTGGCCTATTTTTACAGGTTCATAGATGATTTCAAGTTTCGTACCAATTGGAATCTGAGGGTATAGCAACCGAATGTGCTCCGGGTAGCAGCGAATGCATCCGTGGCTTACCAGTCTGCCTACACCCCATGGCATGTGGGTGCCGTGAATTCCATACGCGCCTGCGGAAAACTTCATGACGAATTCCCCGAGAGGATTCTCCGGTCCCGGGGGCATTTGCGCCATTCCGTATTTCTCCTGCAGGGAAGCCGGAATATACCAGACAGGATTGGCGCGCTTATCATTGATGTGAAAAGTGCCGATGGGTGTCTCCCATCCCTCGTCGCCAATTCCAAGGGGATAGGTTTGAACGGTTGAACCGCTCTTCTCGAAAAAATAAATCCTTAGCTCAGGTACATTGATGACCAGTTGCTGATGCTTGGAGGGAGGCAGTACCCAGAAGGTCGGGATGGTAATGCGTTTGCCCGTGGGGAGAATCCAGGCATCCATTTTGGGGAAGAGGAGATCAACTTCGTTGAAACCCAGTCCAAAGCGCCGGGCGATGTCGAGAAGATTCTCCTTGGGGCCTATCTTGTATGGTGTTGGGGTCCCGATGACAGTCAGATCTGTCACACGAAAGGGATAGCGTTTCAACACCGCTGTGAATTCGTCTTCGTCGCCAAAGCTATTGTGAGAGTAAATGCAGCAGAGAGTTGCCAGCAAAATTGAGGTCAGGAGCAGTCTGCATACCTTCATGAGGGTTCTTTCCTGTCTATGGACAACACTTCATTTCCGCACTTACTCAATAAGTGCGTCGGGATTCCCATCCCGAAAGCATTTGCACCCTGATGTCGGGTAGGGAAACCCGACCTGCGAAGCAGTCGTCAACACGACTTATTGAAAAGTTACTTGTTTCCTGGAAAATTCTCCGGAAAAATAAAGATTCCGAGGAGAATGATCAAGTCATTTTTCCAGAGTGTCAAAAACCGCATCACTTCTGCGCGCCGTTTCCATGTCGGCGACTGTTGAGATGGAACAGTGGATCGTTTCTCTTGATTTGCCTCGTACTGAGGCGGCTCCAGATGATCCGGCCGGGAGAATTCCTTGGGTGGGTGGTTGGAAATGCC
>JAAYUJ010000630.1 GCA_012517775.1 Deltaproteobacteria bacterium | reverse complement strand
TTCTGCAACCTCACGGTCGGAGAGGAGTATCCTCAGTTCCCCCTGTTCCAGAACACCCTCCTCGTTGCCATAAAGCATCACGGTGGAATGGGTGAGAGGGATGAACCTCTCTCCCATCGCCAGCAACCCTCTGGCATATCCCGGATCGATGGCGGAAGCGAAGCTCCACGGAATGATAACGGTAATCAAGACAGGCAAGGCAATCTGGTTCATAATTCTTCCCATTTCTGGAAGTCCTCATAGATGGTGTTGGAAAAGGCCCCTTTTTCAACGAGAATAGCACAAGCACATCAAGCGCACATTGAACATTTCCAAGCGCTCTCAGTGCACTCGGCAGTGAAATCACGACTTCGGAGCAGTTCGTCATGCCCCTTCGGCGCAAACATAATAATGAGAAGCACATGATCTCACTGCAATTTACCGCGGAGTGCGCGGAGACAGCAGAGCCTTGCACTATGAGATTTTGTCTGTGTTCACTTTGCACTCCGTGGGGAAGTCGAGACTTTTCTGAGCGATCCCAGATCCAGTGGCATATTGGAAAGGATCGGGTCATGTGCTACGGATTTTTCTGTATGATGGAATCGTGCTTTGACCATAGCAAACCGGGCGAGGTGGCACAGTGAAGGCAGGACTAGGAGGGCAAATGGATTCGATAGCTCTGGTGTCTCCGCCATGGCCCATCTATAATCAACCTTCCATTCAGCTGGGAACGCTCAAGGCCTACTTGATCAATCATTTTCCAGGACTCAGAGTCGACGCCCACCACTTCTTTTTGAAAGTCGCCAAAGTGATCGGCTATGGGGTATACCAGGATATCTCGGAAAGACTGTGGTCTGCGGAATGCCTCTTTGGGGCGTTGATGTATCCGGAGCGTCACCGGCTCATCGAAAAGCTGTTCCTCCGGGAAAGCCGAAAGCGGCGCCATCTGGCGCAGCTGGACTTCGGGAAGACCGTTGCGAATCTCCGGAGCATCTCGGATGAATTCATCAAGGAGGTGGAATGGGGCGAATACGGGCTGCTGGGGTTCTCCATTTGCCTCTGTCAGCTCACATCGAGCCTCTATCTTTTGAAACGCATCAAGGAAGATCACCCGACTCTCCCTGTCGTCGTGGGAGGTTCGGCTCTGGGAGGGAATCCAGGTCCCGGTTTCTTCCATGCCTTCCCCCAGGTCGACTTCCTGATTCCGGGCGAAGGGGAGCGCCCCCTGGCGAGCCTCATCCATAGGCTTCAAACAGCCACTTCCCGGGAATCAGTAAGCGGCGTGCCCGGGGTCATCACCCGGGATTCGGCTTCAAACGAACCTGATCTGTCATCGAGTCAACTGGCCAGCCTGGATGGCCTTCCGCCGCCCGACTATGATGACTATTTTCAAGATCTTGAGACCTTTGAATCCACAAATCGCTTCTTCCCGACGCTTCCGGCCGAAATGTCCCGAGGCTGCTGGTGGCGTCGAAACACTTCAAGAGGTCAATCCGGCTGTTCCTTCTGTAATCTCAATCTCCAGTGGAATGGGTACAGGGTGAAAGATGCCGGCCGGATTGCCTCCGAGGTTGATTTCCTCACGTCAAGACACAAGGTCCTGTCCGTCTCTTTTGTGGACAATGTGCTGCCCGCAAGGGACGCGAGAGAGATCTTCCAGGAACTCATCCATCTCGGAAAGGATCTCCGGCTTTTTGGCGAGATACGGCCATCCACGAACAAGTCTTTGCTGCAGGTTATGAAAGATGCCGGGTTCCACGATTTGCAGATCGGAATCGAAGCCCTCAGTACCCGTCTCCTGAGAAAAATGAACAAGGGCAGTACCGCAATTCGAAACCTGGAGATCATGAGAAACTGCGATGAAATCGGCCTGACGAGCAACTCCAATCTGATCCTGGAATTCCCGGGAAGCGACCTGCAGGACGTCGAAGAGACAATGCGATGCCTGGAATTCGCCCAGCCCTTCCAACCCCTCAAGGGTGTATGCTTCTGGCTGGGGCTTGGCAGCCCGATCTCCCGGGACCCCCGATCTTTCGGACTCAGGACCACATACAACCATCCCAACTACCGTATTCTTTTCCCACCGAATGTGGCCGATTCACTCCGATTCATTATCCAGGGATTTCGAGGACAGAGAGGGCAACAGAGAAGACTCTGGCTTCCGGTAAAGGCCAAGCTGGCAGAGTGGAAGAGAGCTCACCAAGAATTCAGGAGGAGCGGTGGGGATGAGGCGCCACTCAGCTATCGGGACGGCCGCAGCTTCCTGATTATCCGGCAAAAGCGGCTGGGACTTCCTCTCGTTACACACCGTCTGTCAGGGACTTCCAGGGAAATCTATCTCTATTGCCTGAGAATCCGATCAGTCAGAAGTATTCTGAAGCGTTTCCAGAAGCTTTCGGAGGGCACGCTCCTGCCTTTCCTGAAAATGATGGTGGAGAAGAAGCTCATGTTTCAGGAAGGGGACAGCTACCTGAGCTTGGCCATCTCGGCAAGGGAACGGGAATGCACGGCCATCTCCCGCCCCTCTGGAATTTGAGCCATTTCAGAGTCTGCTGCACTTGATTTGGCGAGTATCTCATTTTTTCGATGGGGGGAGAGGCTTGGCAAGGAAGTGCGTGATTTTCAGTGGTCTACTTCGGGAGTGGAAGGAGAGCACCAGCGATTCCAGTTGCCGGTCTTCAACGGTAATCCGCTCATGCTGCCGGAGATGTTCGACCCATGATTCGACCAGGAAAGATTCCACATGGCGGCAGGGATTGCCCGTATCCACATAGAGGCCCCAGCGCATTGCACCGCTGCGCATCCGGGAGCTCCGCAGCTTCTTCATGGCTGTGGCGAAATCATGCCATTTTTCCGGTTCGATCCGGTATTCGATGGTCACCAGCACAGGCCCATCTTCCGGCCGTGGCTCCAACAGAACCGTCGGAACCGGCCAGTGGCCTGAAGGACTGACATTAGCAAGCTCCCCACCTGAAAGCCGAAAACGGTATGTGAAGCAGAGACCGATCACCAGGCCGACCGAGGATGAAAGGATCGTACCGTGAATTCCAATCAATGATGCGACCGTGCCCCATAAAAGGCTTCCTGCCGCCATTCCTCCAAAAAAAACGAGCATGTAAAAGGCGAGAGCCCGACCTCTCACCCACGAGGGTACCGAGGTCTGAACGCTGCTGTTGAAACTGGAGAGGATCGCCAGCCAGGAAGCCCCCCCGAGAACGAGCAGGCCACAGAGAACTGCATATTGTCTGAACAGAGGGAGAAGGGAGAGTACCAGCGCGAAGAGAAGTGTGGAAAGGACCACCATTGTATCCACTGTGACCCTGCGGCGAACGGTCGGCAGTACCAGGGCTCCCATGACGGCTCCGAAACCAAATGAGCCCACCAGGAGCCCATACTCCATTGAACTGAGGCCCAAGTCACGCTTGGCGAGTAAAGGCAGAAGAGCCATTAGAGCGCTTGCGCCAACGGTAAAGGCCAGCGTCCGATAAAGCACAGCCTGCATGACGGAAGCATGCGATACATAGCGAAACCCGGTCCGGATGGCTCCCACGATCCGCTCGGCGGGCAGACCGCTGCTTTTCTGGGTCCTGTGCCAATTGAAGAGGACGAGCATCACGCCGACGTAGGTCATGGCGTTGATGAGAAAGGCCGTCCCAAATCCCGCAATCCCAATAATAAGGCCTCCGAGGGCTGGACCCACAGACCGGGCCACGTTGAAATTGGCACTGTTGAGAGCCACAGCCGACGGGATGTCCTCCTTGTCCACCATTTCCGGGACGATCGCCTGCCAGGCCGGGGCATTGAGGGCCGTTCCCAAACCGAGGAGCAGGGTGAGGAGGAGAAGAAGCCATGGGGTTGTCTGTCCCGCGACGGTGAGAATCCCCAGAGCGAGTGCAGCAAACAGCATCCAGCCCTGTGTAAACAGAATGAGCCTGCGGCGGTCGATCACATCGGCCAGGGCACCCGCGGGGAGAGCCAGCAGGAAGACAGGAAGGCTGATGGCGGTCTGGACCATCGATACCATGAGGGCGTTAGGGGCAATGGA
>JAAYUJ010000095.1 GCA_012517775.1 Deltaproteobacteria bacterium | reverse complement strand
TTCCCGACGGGCCTGCCACGGACAATAACCTGAGACCCCATCTGGGAGGTGGGTTTGAGCAGAATCGGGTTCATATCCACGTGAGGTTCGATGCCGGCTGCCTCGGCCTGCACCACCTGGGCACGCCCCATTTCTCCGCCTTCCGGCGTGATGAACGAATTCAGAGCCATATTCTGTGCCTTGAATGGAGCCACTCTGTATCCGTCCTGCTTCAAAATGCGGCAGAATGCCGCTGCAAGAACACTTTTTCCGACATCGGAGCCTGTGCCGAGGAACATGAGAGGCCTGATCCCTGACAACATGGTATTGCGCCCCTTCCCTCTCAAAGTCTCGGGCAACCGGAGAAGACAGGATGATTCATTGCAGCATGCCTGCAATGTTTGACAAAACTCCAGGCGGCTCCCGGGTTGCTTCCCCAGTGTAAATGAATGTAACTGGCCAGGATGGAACCCTTCATATAGCCCTCATGTCTTTCCGAGACCTCCTTGCGGTTCCGTATTCCGTAGGCGAGAAGAAGTCCGGGAAAATCTTCCCCTTCGGCAATCTCTGAGTAATGGAACTCATGTCCCCTGATGATCGCCCCCTTCTCCCCCAGCAGACACGAATCCCTCAGAACCACCTCGGTATAGCCAAGAGCCTTGCGGCGCTTTAGCATCCGTGTACCAAATGGAAGCAACCCTGCCATGGGGTATCTTTTGCCTTCTTTGGTGTCAATGAAGCGACCAAGCGTCATCAGACCTCCGCATTCCGCGTAGATGGGCAAGCCTTTTGAACAGGCTTCGGCAAGGGAATCGAGGAACAGTCGGTTGGATGCTATTCTCTCCGCAAACAACTCAGGATAGCCCCCTCCCAGGTAAAGGCCGGCAGCCCCCTCGGGGATACCTTCACCGGCAAGGGGAGAAAAGAATTCCAATTGCGCACCCGCACGCTCCAGTAACTCGAAATTGTCTCTGTAGTAAAAGCAGAATGCTGCGTCGCGAGCCACAGCAATGGAAGCGAGGCTTTCCGCTTCACGTGTGCTTCCTTCATAGAATCCAGGCATGTCCAAAAACTCATGGGATCTCGGGACAGTGGCGGCTGCCTTGCCCTCATCGGCGGAATCGGCAGGAAGAGGGTCGCTCATTGGCCGACATCTGACTTTTTCAAGGAGGAGGTCCAAATCGATGTACTCTTCAACAATTCCCGCAATCCTGCCTTTCCATTCCGGATTCAAACGGATCTCGTCCGCCGTGACCAACCCCAGGTGCCGCTCGGGGATTCCAATCTCCTCCTCCCTCGGAATCCCACCCAGCAGGGAAACTTGAGGGACATTGGATTGGACGGCCTCTCTGAGATACTCCAGGTGGCCGGCACCGGCGATCCTGTTGAAGACGACACCGGCGATGCGGATGTCGGGATCGAAATGGACGAAGCCCTGCACGAGGGCTGCGGCACTGCGTGCCATACTCCGCGCATCCACGATGAGGACGACCGGAATATCCAGCCATTTAGCCATTTCTCCTGTGCTCCCCGATTCACTGATGCCGTCGTAACCGTCGAAAAGGCCCATCACTCCCTCGACAACCGCTGTATCAGATTCTTCGAGCAGCGTGTGAAAAAGACGCCGGTTGTAGTCTCTGGTCAGCATCCATCCATCGAGGTTTCGAGACTCGCACCCGGCAATTTGAGTATGAAAGCCGGGATCGATGAAGTCAGGGCCGACTTTGAAGGGTTGAACCCGGAATCCACGGTTCTTGAGGGCTGCGATGAGTGCGAGGGTGATAGTGGTCTTTCCGCAACCACTGTGAGTCCCGGCAACGCAAAAGGCGTACTTGTGTGTCACAGGGCATCCCCCGGACCATTCTTGTAGGGAGAGATCGATCTTGAGGTGTTCAAATTCATTTTTCCATATCTCTTATCAATCGCACTCAGATACAGATATCCACAACATTGAAGCCGGCAAATTCTCCAATATTCAAGCATTCCGAGTCAGGTGAAAAGCTTTGACAATACTTTCCGCATCTTCAGGCATGTTTAGCCCTGGGTATAACAAAAGTCAACGGATGAAGCGTGTTTCAGGTTGATATGAGGTACTCCCGCTCCACGCCTTGACATCCTCGGAGCATGTGCTTAGTTTTTCGGTGCGATAAATATGAAAAAAAAGTCAACCAAAACAAACACAAAGGAGGATAGTGCCGTGGCAATCATTCGCTGGTATGATCGTCCTGAGACTGTTCGACCTGTGGAGATGCTGGAGCGTCTCCAGAGAGAGATGAACCGCATTTTTTCGGATTTTTCCGGGAGAAGACTGGCCTCACTGCAGGGCGCGGTTTTTCCGCCTGTGAATCTCAGTGAAGACGGGGAGAATCTTTACGTTCGAACAGAATTGCCGGGTATGAAGCCTGAAGATTTGGAGATCTCCGTTGAAGGAGACACACTGACCATCCGCGGTGAGAAGAAGTTGGCGGAAGGCGGGGAAAACGTGAGCTACCATCGCAGGGAGCGTGAATCCGGGCGCTTTCGAAGGATAATGACGCTGCCCACTAAAGTCGATCCCGAAAACGTTTCCGCCGCTTTCAAGAACGGTGTGCTTAAAATCGTTCTTCCCAAGGCCCCTGAAGTCCGGCCAAAACAGATAACCGTCAAATCGGAATAGAAGAACCCATCGATCAGGATGTGCAGTAATGCTTATTCAACGAAAGAGTGTGGGAGGTTTTAAAGATGACTGAAAAGGATCTTCAAGCCCGGGAAAAGGTAGAGGTAACAGGACAGGCCGAAAGCACCCGCAGCACGCCTGTCTATGTTCCCGCAGTAGATATCTATGAATCTGCCGATAACTTGA
>JAAYUJ010000629.1 GCA_012517775.1 Deltaproteobacteria bacterium | reverse complement strand
GCGTACGAATTGACGCAACGTTCCCAAAACCAGTCTGCAGACCCGAACTGGATGTAACCCGGGTCAATCGCGGAAATACGGGAGAGCGACTGTCGGAGGGTCCGCCCACGATGGCTGTCCTCCAGGCGGAACGCTATGTAGGCGATCCGATACGTTACCGGTCCGGTATAGCCCTGCGGGATAGGATCGAGATTGCGAGGCTCCTGACCGGTTGTGCAGAGGAAGTGCCCGTAGCAGCTCCGGAGGGTGAAGCAGTGCTGGAGGGCTGAAAAGCCGGCTATGATGTCCCTGATGGGCTCATCGATGGAACCTGGATCCAATAACGCGAGAGTATCCTGCCGGTCTTGTGAATATCGGAGATTCTCCATAAACTCTCTGGGCTTGGTGAATGTCTCCACCGGCATTCAATCCTCTTGAACCGCCGAAGCTCACTTTAGAGACGGCGTCATGGCACCGTTCTCCATAACCTTCAGGGCCTTATCTCAGTCACCGACAGCCTTTACGGGAATTGGAAAAGCTGACGCGTGTCTTTTCTCTCCAGTCCTCACACCGTTTCCTGGTTCAACCTGCGCATGGAAAATGCGAAAGGGATCCTTGCTGATACATTCAAAGATATCATATGATTGATGCGCAGGTCGAGCGACATGTCAGAGTAACGTCCTGAAGGGAGTTGGTCAACTGCGGAAGAATCTGCCTCGGCAGGTATCTTCACGCAACTCACAGGAAAGGAATCTCGTTGCAGGAGCTGACACTAAAAGAAAGAAGCCTCGCTGACATTGTAAAGACATCTGGTGGGATGTTTTCCACTGAGCTAGGGATTGACCTCTCCCGTGCCGACAGGCAGGAGACGGAAAAGTGGTTTCTTGCTGCCATGCTCTTTGGTGCGAGAATCTCAGAGACCATTGCCGTCAAGACTTACAAAGTCTTTGAGGATGAAAGGATCCTTACTCCCGAAAAGGTTCTCGATACGGGCTGGGACGGCCTGGTGGAGATATTGGATAGGGGCGGTTACGTCAGATATGATTTCAAGACGGCGACGAAGCTTTTGGAGGTAAACCGTTCCTTACTTGAAGCGTACGCGGGCGATCTCAATATATTGCACGAGATGGCCTCGGATCCCCGTGATCTGGAGAAGAGGTTAAAGTCCCTCGGCAGGGGGATTGGAGATGTGACGGTCAATATCTTTCTTCGAGAGATGAGAGGGATATGGGAAAAAGCACAGCCCCTTCCATCAAGACTTGTTTTCATGGCGGCGGAAGAATTGGACTTGATACCGGAGAAAACAGCAGATGGGAGCAGACTGCTGCAGGTGCTGATGGATACATGGGTTGACGAGGGAAACGACGTAAAGGACTTTGCTGATTTCGAGGCGGCCCTTATAAGGTATGCATTGGCCCTGCGCAAGAGGGCCGCTCGTGGCAGGCAAGCAAGGCGAAAATAGCGCAATCCTGGTCATCCGAGGGTATTCTTGAAGACTATTGGACTTGAATTGAACGACTTATAGATCTTCTGCCTTCAAAGGGAGGGGCAAGAGCCCGCCCTTGCGAAAACCGGCATACCCCCGTGTAGGTTTATCGTGTTTTAATGGTCACTGGCAGCGCCTATCGGAATGAGAATCTCATTTCGCCGCAAAAACCAAGGGGTAAAAGGGGGATTGTAGCGAGCCCATACGGGAGCTCCAACGATGGTAATGCCCCTGTCACGAATCCACGACTCCAATTCCATCTTGTATCGAAGATAGTTCTTTTCGCTCCAGAAACCGGAATAGCGGACCACAGCCATCCGACGAGCCGGTACCTGACGCAGATTGATCCTCCGATCTACAGGCTCTGGAAGCGTTTCCAAGGTGTACGAGGCCGGCATCATGAAACTGACGGCCCATTTTTCCTGGACACGCTCCTGCCCCAGAGGAGCCGTCATCTTGATCTTCTCCCCCTTTGGCTCCTGGGACACGGGGGCCGTCATCTCCACTTTACGGCGCGAACGGTTGTCGCCCGAAATGTAGCGAAAGAGCCTGTTGAATGCCTCGTTTCCGGCCTGTTCAAGATCTCCCTCCACAAGGGTTTCGGCCAGAATTTGGGGAGCATAATCGCGGATTTCGAATTTGCCTTCCTTTATCACTTCATTGTACACAGCCTCTTCGATTGCCATGGCATCCATCGTCCCACCGATTATGAGTGTTGCTATAAGCAAGATTCGCGTTGAATGTTTCCTGTAAGACTTTTCCTGCATATCGATCCCTCTCCAACTTCTCTCCGCTTTTCAGGGAGAGAAGCATCCGGTTCATACGGTATCCAAGCGAGAAAGCAGCTGCACCGCGTCTTCTTCATCTTCCTACCGGGCCCCGGCATTGAGGCAACAGCCGATGCCATTAGGGGCGAATCCTACTATCCGGCCAGACTTTACCATGTTCAGGCAAGAAGAAGACGCTGAGCACAACGACCTGCGCGGCCAACAATTCTTCTCGCACCTGTATCAACTCCTTCTGGCCGCTGAGATTAGGTTATCCGGTGAGTAGCGATTCCACGAGTCGCATGAGGAGGGCGTTCTTGTCTTCCTGTTCCGACAGGATCTCTTGTACCTCTACTTGCCAACGTTCGCAAAGAAAACTCATCACCGGTAACGTTCTTCGCTTTCCT
>JAAYUJ010000628.1 GCA_012517775.1 Deltaproteobacteria bacterium | reverse complement strand
TGCCAGGGCAGGGACACCCTACACGGAAAAGCGACTTTTTCAGGCGGGTGCGAACAGAGTCGTATCTCCTTTTGCCATAGGGGCTATTCGGATTGCTCATAACATATTGCGGCCGACGGTGACGGATTTCCTGGAGCTCGCTCTGTCTGGTGAAGGCATGGAATTGACGATGGAAGAGCTTCGAATTCCCGAAGGAGCTGAACTCGCCGGAAAGGAATTGATGCACTCGGGAATCCGGAGTCAGTACAATCTCATTGTTGTGGCCATCAAACGCTCTGATGGGCAGATGATCTACAATCCGTCCCCCCTCGAAATCCTCGAGGCAGGCGACATCATGGTGGTCATCGGACCGCAGGAGAACCTTACGCGCTTCGGCGGAGAATTACTTGGATGCGCATTTCCCACCATTCGGTCCTGCAAGAGTTGACAGGCAAATAGTTTGACAAAATCAAAAAAGTTCCATATAAAAGCGGCTCCGTTGCCACGGCTTATTTCGATGGAACTGGATTGGCTCTGATTCCATAGAGTTCCTGCCTCCGTATTGTATTCCTGCGCGGAGCTTTTGCTGCCCCCGGCTTATTCGGATCCCGAGAAGATGAAACAGAATTCTCTACAAACATGAATTCGGGAAATTGAAAAGAACAACGATTCTGAAACCTGCACATCTGCTGATTTCCATCCTGCTCTGGAGGCACTTATGCAACAAGCGGTCATAGTCAGCGCCCTGCGAACACCCGTAGGCAGCTTTGGAAGATGCTTCACTCAGGTTCCCGCCATAGATCTTGGGACCATCGTCCTCAGGAAGACCCTTGAACGCCTCGGACTGGAACCGTCCATGGTGGATGAGGTCATCCTCGGTAATGTACTTCAGGCTGGAATGGGCCAGAATCCAGCGCGACAAGTCGCCGTGAATTCAGGAATTTCTTATGATATTCCGTCATTTACAGTCAACAAGGTATGTGCGTCCGGATTGAAATCCGTCCTCCTCGCCGCTCAGGCGGTCATGCTCGAAGATGCCGAGATTGTCATCGCGGGGGGGATTGAAAACATGTCCCGGACTCCATACGCTTTGAACGAAACACGCTGGGGTTGTCGCATGGGAGATACGTCTCTGGTTGACCTCATGATTTATGACGGGCTTTGGGACATATTCAACCGCTACCATATGGGTAACACCGCTGAAAACGTTGCCGAGAGATTCGGTGTAAGCCGTGAAGAGCAGGACGCTTTTGCGTTTTTGAGTCAACAGAAGGCGGAGTCGGCCATCAAGAGCGGACGATTCAGGGATGAGATCATCCCTGTCGAGGTGCCCCAAAAGAGAGGAAATCCAATTGTTATCGATACAGATGAGCATCCTCGCTTTGGAACCACCCTTGAAGCCCTCGCGAAACTTCCGCCGGCTTTCAAGCCGGGGGGCTCCGTCACGGCCGGAAACGCTTCAGGAATCAACGACGGAGCCGCCATTGTCGTTGTCATGTCTGAGAAGAAGGCGGCTTCGCTGGGGCTTGCTCCCATGGCTCATATTCGCGGGTATGCGTCTTGTGGGGTGGATCCGGCCGTCATGGGAATCGGACCAATACGAGCGAGTCAGAAGGCGTTGAGAAATGTGGGATGGACGGTTGGGGACCTTGACCTGATCGAGGCTAATGAGGCTTTTGCTTCCCAGGCTATTGTCGTGAACCGGGAAATGGAGTGGGATGTGTCCAGAGTCAATGTGAACGGTGGAGCCATCGCATTGGGGCATCCCATCGGCGCGTCCGGCGCGCGCATTCTCACAACGCTCCTCCACGAGATGCAAAAGCGCGGTGCCAAAAGGGGTCTGGCAACGCTTTGTATTGGGGGAGGCCAAGGGTCGGCCATTGTGGTGGAGCGTCCTTAGGACGAACAGGGATTTCGCCTGCTTGAATTTTTCGGAGAGAGTCATCGGGGTATCGATGAGACGAATAAGGGAGGAAAGGTGAGCATGACGTATGAAAATATCCTTTTTGATGTCCAAGGAGGAGTAGCAGTTGTCACATTCAACAGGCCAAAGGCCCTGAATGCCTTGAACCCGAAGACACTCGATGAATTGGACGCCATCATCGAGAGGGTGGAGAAGGATGACTCCATCCGGGTGCTTGTCATGACCGGTGCAGGCGAAAAGGCTTTCATTGCAGGAGCCGACATCACGGAGTTTCAGAGAATGAACCCTTTGCAGGCAAGGTTGTTTGGCGAAAGAGGGCAGGGGGTTTTTTGCAGGCTGGAAAATCTCTCCATTCCGGTCATTGCCTGTGTCAATGGATTCGCTTTGGGTGGGGGGTGTGAAATCGCAATGAGTTGTGATTTCATCTACGCTTCAGAAAACGCCAGGTTGGGCCAGCCGGAGGTGAACCTAGGTTTGATTCCCGGCTTTGGGGGCACACAGAGGCTTTCGCGTCTGGTCGGGCGGGCTAAGGCAAAAGAGCTCTGCATGACTGGAGAGATGATCGACGCCAAACAGGCGAGGGACCTCGGCTTGGTTGCCAAGGTTTTCCCTGCTGATCAACTCATGGCGGAGACCATGAAAGTTGCCGCGTTGCTTGCTTCAAAAAGCCCGGGAGTCCTGAGGTCTTTGAAACAGGTAATCAATCGGGGGATGGACGTGGATCTTAAAACTGCATGCGCTCTCGAGGCTGAGGCATTCGGCATGTGCTTCGCCAGTCAGGATGCCCGCGAGGGAGTGGCGGCTTTTCTCGAGAAGCGCAAACCTGATTTCAAAGGGACACTTGCCAGTTGAATAAACTGTCCGAATCGATCACCAGCAGGTTGGGGGGGAGCAAGAGATGAACTTTGAGCTGACCGAAGAACAGCAAATGATTCAAGACATGGCACGCAAATTTGCAGAGCGTGAAATCAAGCCGGTTGCCGCGGAACTGGACCGGACTCACCGGCACCCCGCCGAGATATGTGCCAAAATGGGGGAACTGGGGCTTCTTGGAATCACTATCCCGGAAGAATACGGCGGGGCCGGAATGGATTACATCTGTTACGTTTTGTCCATGATCGAGATCTCCAAGGCATGCGCCTCCTGCGGCGTCATCATGAGCGTATGCAACAGCCTCTACAATTTTCCGGTGTACAAGTACGGTACCGAAGAACAAAAACAGAAATATCTCCGTCCTGTCGCCAGCGGTGAGGCTCTCGGCTGCTATGGACTCACAGAAGCGGGGGCAGGCTCCGACCCTGCACGAATGCGCACCACAGCGGTTCCCGACGGTGATGAGTGGGTGATCAACGGCGTGAAGCGATTCATCACCAATGGGAACGTTTCCCGTTATTGCGTACTTGCAGCGGTGACGGACAAGTCGGCTGGGTACAAGGGAATCAGTTCATTCATTGTGGATTTGGAGAATACACCCGGCTTCAAAGTGGGGAGTGTGGAGGAGAAGCTGGGAATCAACGCATCGGGGACGGCAGAGCTTGTGTTCGAAGATGCACGCATCCCAGGGGAGAACCTGCTTGGAAAACCGGGAGAAGGGTTCAAACAGATGCTCACCACCCTGGATGGCGGCCGGATTGGAATCGCTTCCCAGGCTTTGGGCATCGGACGTGCAGCCCTTGAAGAAGCGGTTGAATACAGCAAGACTCGTGAGCAATTTGGCCAGCCTATTGCCAATTTCCAGGCCATACAGTGGAAACTTGCGGATATGGCGACACAACTCGATGCCGCCGAACTCCTCACATTACGGGCTGCATGGCTCGAGGAAAATGGGCGGGGATATGAAAAGGAAGCTGCCATGGCCAAGCTGCTGGCTTCCGATACGGCCATGTGGGCCGCGATCGAAGGGGTTCAGATCCTCGGTGGCTATGGTTATTGTAAGGAATACCCCATGGAGAGGCACATGAGGGACGCAAAAATCACACAGATTTATGAAGGCACCAACGAAATCATGCGCTTGGTGATTGCCCGGAAAGTGCTGAAGGATCGATAGACCGCCCAATTGAGAGATCGATGGATATCCTTCGGGGATGTCATCCACTCTGCGGCCCTGGCTGCCGGTTGTCCGAAAAAAAAGCCCCGTGTTCCGGTTCTTCCGGAGCGGGGCTTTTGTGTCGTGGGAAATGGAGTGCGCAGGCGAACCAACCTAACCCCACGAGCATTCAGCTTGATCAATCATTTCCTCATCCTCGGTATGCCATACTTTGCCGATCTTGCGTCTCAAAAGGAAGAACCGATTCAGTAGCTTCGCGTCAAGCGACGCTCGCGTCTTTGAATCCGTTTGATTGCCTTTTTCTTCTTGATGCGGCGGCGCTCTCCCTTGGTCAGATAGTAATTGTGCCGACGCAAAACAGGCTGGACATTTTTCTGGAAATCCTTACGGAGCTTTCGTATCTTTTTTTCTATACTCTCTCTTGTTTCGGCTTCCGCCATTCAGTATTCACCTGCCTTTCACCAAAAAACCATGGGCGGGATTCTCCCCGCTCTGTCCCGACGAATCCGTTGCCTATCCGGCAAAGAGCCATGCTGGAAAGACCCGGAGCATATCCGGGCTTATGTTGACCGCCTGCATAAACCCCAGAGTACGCCACAATAAATCATGTTTTTGAATATGGCAAGTCATTAACCCGGAAATCTCCAATTTTGTAAACAATTGTTTGACTCCTCAAACCATGACCGGCCTGTTTCTTGGTTGGCACTGGGCAAATCATGTGCTGGATGCCAGATCATAATGGGAAAAGTGCATGGTGAACGTTGCCCGGCCCTGGGTGGCGGAACGCAGGGCAGTCGAATAGCCGAACATCCTGGACAATGGCACCACCGCCTTCACCACCTGGATGGCCTTCCGGGTCGAGATGCTCTCCACGCGTCCCTTACGGAGATTCACATCACCGAGGACATCCCCCATAAACTCCTCGGGAACAAGAACCTCAACTGCCATGTATGGCTCCAGAAGCCCGGGAGATGCCTGCTCACAAGCTTTCTTGAAAGCCATGGACGCTGCAACGCGAAATGCCAGTTCACTTGAGATGTTCTCATGGTATTCCCCTCTCAATAGAATCGTTCGGACATCCAAAAGAGGGTAGCCCAAAATCGGGCCACTGCTGAGAGCATCACGCACCCCTTCTTCCAGCGCCGGGAAGAAATTCTCGGGGATGGAGGCATCCACAATCCCGTTGACGATGGTATTCCCCTCTCCCCTCGGAAGGGGATTGATCCGGAGCTCTACCGCGGCATAGTGTCGACTTCCGGCAATTTCCCGGTCAAAGACGGCTTCTGCACCGGATTCCTGTTGTATGGTCTCCCTGTAGACAACTTGGGGCTTTCCTGCGTTGACCGCCACGTGGTATTCACGCTCAAGCCGGTTCCGCACGATTTCCAGGTGAAGCTCTCCCATCCCACTGATGATGGTCTGGCCGGTGTCGGGATTCTCCTGGAATCTGAACGTCGGGTCCTCTTCCGAAAGCCTCGCCAGGCTCTCCATGAGCTTCTCCTGATCACCACGGGTCTGTGCTTCCACGGCTATGGAAATCACCGGATCGTAAACGTCTATAGCCTCAAGGAGAATGGGGTGGGACGGATCGCAGAGGGAATCCCCCGTCGTCGCGGACTTGAGACCCATCAGGGCGACAATATTTCCTGCCCCTGTGTGCTCGACGCGATCCCTCTTGTTGGCATGCATTTCAAAAATCCTGGAAACCTTTTCCTTTACTCCCTTGGAGACATTGAGAATATCGCCGCCAACCTGGAGGCTGCCCGAATAAATGCGCACGTAGGTGAGTTTCCGTCCCTGATCCATGAATATTTTGAAGGCGAGCGCCGCAAAGGGCTCTTTTTCGCTGGAAAGGCGCTGTACCCTTTCTTTGCTTTGAGGGTCCACACCTTCTATGGGCGGCACATCAAGGGGGGATGGAAGAAAATCGACCACTGCATCCAGGATGGGTTGAATGCCTTTGTTCCTGAGGGCCGAACCACATAAGACAGGGACTGCCTTGAGGCTGAGGGTAAGTCTCCTGATGACCGGAATGAGATCGGTTCCCTGTATTTCCTCGCCTCCCAGATATCGATCCATGAGTTGCTCATCGGACTCGGCAATTTTGGCAACAAGGTCATCCCTTGCCTCAACCGCCCGATCCAGCAGTTGAGGCTCGATCTCCACAGACTCGTATCTCGCCCCCGAAGTCTCTTCAATCCAGACGATCTGTCTCATACCGAGCAGATCGATTACGCCCCTGAAATTGGATTCCTGTCCCACCGGTATCTGAAGGGGCAGGGGAGTGGTCTTGAATTTCTGGGCGATCTGGTTGACCACATTGGAGAGGTCTGCACCTATGCGATCCATTTTATTCACGAAAGCTATTTTTGGGACATGATACCTGTCCGCCTGATGCCAGACAGTTTCTGACTGGGGCTCGACCCCTCCCACTCCACAGAAGACCGCCACCACGCCGTCGAGCACACGAAGTGAACGTTCCACTTCGATGGTGAAATCCACATGGCCAGGGGTATCGATAAGATGGATTTCATGGTCTCTCCACAGGCAGGTCGTGACTGCCGAGGTGATTGTGATCCCGCGCTCCTGCTCCTGCTCCATCCAGTCCATGACTGCGGTGCCATCATGGACTTCTCCCATTTTGTACGAGCGACCGGTGTAAAAGAGAATCCGCTCCGTCACGGTGGTCTTTCCCGCATCAATATGGGCGATGATGCCGATATTCCTGTAGTTCTTGAGACGCTTCGAAGCGGTCATGTTATCCTTCCCCATATTGAGATATGTGCTTTTGTCTTCAATGCTTGATCGCAGCGTTGCGCACCGCTCTTCACAACTCAGGGAAGCTTTCGGAGTCGCTCAATTTAAAGAATTCGTGAACGAGTGTCAAGGCAGCGGATTCGGATCATTCCACCACAAATCATCTCGGCCCAGTCAGAGCGAGCCAGAAAAGCGTTTAATATCACGTAGGGTTCATTGATTAAGCGAAAAAACCCGAATTAACTCTGATATTCCGCTACAATTCCCCAATTTTCCGGAATATCCAGTTTGCCATCGAAACCTTTTGCTGCTAGAAGATTCCATCCTAAAACTCTCACGGTCATCCGCGAGGGCGGTGGACGTTTTCTTTGAAAACATAAGGAGAACCAGTATGGCGCCTGATTCCAGGTTCTGGAGGCACCAGCTGGGGGAAGCTACGCAACGTGGCCGAAAGCATATGCTCTTCAGGGCCACCCTTCCGGTTTTTCTTCTTTTCACCTTTTTTACCACGCAAACGAAAGCAAAGACGGAGCCCGTCGCAGGCTCATGCAATGTATTGGCATCATACACATTTCGCCATAAGGCGTTGCATGGAAACTACACGGCGCTCGCGTCCCTTTCCCCGTCAACAATATCACCTTCAACTTCCCCTGCTGGGCAATGGAGTAGCAGGATTCAGATCCATATTCCTGAAGAACCGGCAATTCAAAGATACATCCGCCACCTGGAAGGAGAGGGCCGAATTACCATGCTGAAAGCATTGGAGCGTTCGAGGCCCTATCTTCCGGTCATGACCGAAATTTTGGAATCCCAGGGCGTCCCTGCCGAACTCATTGCAGTCGTTTTCATCGAGAGTTGCTTCGACAGGGAGGCTTCACACAAGGGAGCGGGTGGTTACTGGCAAATGATGGCGGCTACAGCCCAAAAACTTGGGCTGAGAGTCGATCGCTGGGTTGATGAAAGATGTGACCCGGTGAAATCGACCAAGGCCGCTGCAAAGTACTTACGCTTGTTCTACAACAAATATCATTCATGGGAGCTCGCGCTGGCTGCTTACAATACAGGTGATGGTAGCCTGGATAAAGCGGTTGGAAAGATTAGAACAAGCAACTTCTGGGAACTCGCCAGGCGCGGAGCGGTGCCTCGACGAACGCGGGCATACGTTCCAAAAGTCCTTGCAGCCGCCAAGATCATTAGAAACTTGGAGGCGCATGGGTTCGAGTATCCTCACGGAACCCCTGTTTACGACTTTGAGCCCGTTCGGGTAAAATCTCCTTTGAAACTTGCGGAGATCGCCCGATGGATCAATGTACCGTTGGATACAATGCAGGACTTGAACCCATCATTGCGTCTGGATGTATTACCCCCAGATTGTAATGTGAACCTGAATCTACCGTCCGGAGCTCGAGACGAATTCGATTTGGCATACGCCAAGCACATCCGGCGGTAAACGTAAAACCCAAGAACCGCCCTGCGGAAGATCCTTCTCTTGGGGAGATTCGGCAAGAGAAGCATGAGTATTAGGATGTTGGCCGTTGAGCTTTATCGTTCGATGAAGCAGGTCGAAGAGCTCGAAAAGAGGCTCGAGATCCTCGCCCCGGATGCCCCTGAAAAGGGGCAGGTTCTGGATGAACTGAGGCGGGCAAAGGCTGAACGTGAACGTATCAGGGCAATGATGGAAGGGGCGAAGTATTCCTGATGCCCTTTCCATCAGAACCCAGCTTCCTCATCCCTTCCATATCGTTCTCCTTAATCATCGCACAACACCTACGATCCCCATTTCTTCCCAAGTGCTCCTTTTCCCCGGCACAGACGTGTGAGAGGCAGTGGAAATGCCAGATTTCCCGTCCCCGGACAGAGTCATGAACATCGCCCACCGTGGCGCCCCTTCCCTTGCACCTGAGAATACCCTTGCAGCAGCTCAAAAAGCGGCAGAGGTTGGAGCCGACATGTGGGAACTGGACTTGCAGGCAACCCGCGATGGGGAAATCGTAGCGGTTCACGACCCCACCCTGGAGCGAACCTCCAATGCTGCCGTAGTCTTTCCAGGGCGCCGCCCATGGCGGGTTGGCGATTTCACTCTTCAAGAGCTCAGACGATTGGATTTCGGTTCCTGGTTCGAGGAAGCCGACCCCCACGGGCAGGTTGCGGCCGGCCTGATTTCTGCATCCGACTTGCGCAGATACAGGGGTGAGATGATACCCACTCTCAGGGAGGCACTGGAGTTCTCTAGACAAAATGGAATGGGAGTCAATGCGGAAATCAAGGACCTGAGCGCTCATGGGAATACAATTGAACTCCTGCAACGGCTCATTAGAGGGATAAAAGAATTGAACATGCTGGACCGTGTGATCGTATCCTCTTTCCACCATGATCTCCTTAAGCACATCAAACAGCTTGATAACAATGTCGTCACTGGTCTCCTGGTGTCTTCGTTTCGTCACAACCCTGAGGAATTGCTCCAGTCTGTTCATGCGGATGCATATCATCCGCCCCTGGGGGCAATCTCACAGGCAAGTATCCGCAGGCTGCAATCGCTGGGATATATGGTTTCAGTGTGGGTCGCGAACGATACGAAAACCATGACCAGGTTGATTCGGGACCGCGTGAACGGCATTTTTACAGACTTTCCCCAGACACTGGCATCCCTTTTGGCTTCTCCTGCCTGATCCGGTCCCTTTCATCCCGATTGCGAAGAAGGAAAGGAATGCCAAGTCATATGGGTGATGCATGAAAAAAGTGCGCATCGGACTTTTCGCCGCCTTGCCGTGGGAGTTGCATGCCTTCAAGAGGGGACTTGAACCATGGAGTCTTCTCTGTCGGAAACCGTTTCGA
>JAAYUJ010000627.1 GCA_012517775.1 Deltaproteobacteria bacterium | reverse complement strand
GGGGAGCATGTGAACCAGGATGATCCGTCCATGGGAAGCACCCAGTGCCCGGGATGCCATGACAAAATCGAGCTGTTTCAGTTTGAGGAATTCCGCCCGGACGAATCGGGCCACACCCGTCCAGCCTGTGAGCCCGATAACGATCATGATATTATAGATGCTTGGTGGAAGGAACGCAATGATGGCAATGATCAGGAAAAAGGTCGGGATAGTGAGAAGGATCTCGATGATCCGGCAGATGCAGTCATCCAGCCATCCTCCGAAATACCCGGCGACAGCCCCCATGAAGATCCCGATCACCAGGGCGATCCCTACAGCAACGAAGCCGACGGAGAGTGAAATGCGTGCCCCGTGAATCATGCGGCTGAGGACATCCCTTCCACTGTCGTCCGTTCCGAACCAGTGAGCCTGGCTCGGACTTGCAAGGCTCTCCAGGAGATCATACTCCGTGGGGGAATAGGGCACCAGGGGCCAGACGGCAAAATCTCCATCCCCTTTCAGACTCCTCTGTAGCACAAAGGGAATTTGCTTCTTCCTCTCCTTCCATGTCCGGTCGCCGACCTTGTCCATCCCGGAGAAAACCGGAAAGTACCACTCCCCTTTGTGGCGCATCGCCAGCGGCCGATCATTGGCAAGCAGAGGCGCAAACAGGGCGACAACAACCAGGATGACTGTTACCCAAAGACCTGCTACGGCCAGCCTCTTCTTTCGGAAATGGTGCCACACGGTCTGCCAGTAGGTTTGAGGAGTTGCTTTTTTCACACTGGATTCAGTCTGCTCCTGGCCAAACACCCTGTTCCCCACTCATTCAAGCTTGATCCGCGGGTCCAGCGCCGCATAGAGAATATCCGACAGGAGGAGCCCGATGAGGGTGAGCAGAGCGGATATGGTTGTGATAGCCATGATAACCGGATAATCGCGGCTGAGCACCGCTTCAAATCCCAGTTGCCCCATGCCCGGGATGGAAAAAATGCTCTCGATGATCACGCTCCCTCCGAAGAGAGCCGGGAGCAGGAAGGCCAGCAGGGTGACAATGGGAAGCAGCGCATTTCGAAACGCATGCTTGAAAATGACCTTTCGTTCGCTGAGCCCCTTGGCACGAGCCGTTCGCACGTAGTCTTCCCGAATGACTTCAAGCATGTCCGCTCGAGCAAGTCTGGAGAGGTAGGCCAGTCCGCCATAGGTGAGGCAGATCACTGGAAGGATGAGATGCCACAGGCGATCCACAAGCCATTCAAAAAATGGCCACGAGTCAGCCTCAATGGACGAAATGCCGTATACGGGAAATACGTCCCAGAAGTCTCCCCCCCCAAAGAGCATGATGAGAAGAACCGCCACCCAGAAGCTGGGAAGAGAGTAAAGGAAAAAGAACAGCAAGGTCATAAGGCGATCCGACAGAGATCCCGAGTGAGTGGCAGAATACACCCCGCAGGGGATGGCAATAAGGTAGACCAACAGGAGAGAAATGACGTTGAGCTGAATGGTTATGGGGAGGCGTTCCGCAATCTT
>JAAYUJ010000626.1 GCA_012517775.1 Deltaproteobacteria bacterium | reverse complement strand
GTCGTGTCATGAGTGGAGGAATCCAAACAGTGTTGCGCAATGATCGTGTCTGCGTTGTGAGGCTGGACCTGGGACCATACGGCACGAATGCGTATGTTGTAAGCTGCGCCGTGACACGGGCAAGTGTCCTGATCGATGCGCCGGGAGAGATCGATGTATTGCTGTCGGCTCTGAAGGGGACCTTTCCGCAACTCATTCTCATGACCCATTCCCATTTCGATCACGTCGGTGCCCTTGCCCAACTGCGGGCACACCTGGAGATTCCGGTCGCGGCTCACCCAATGGATGCGGCGGGTCTGCCTGTGCCTGTCGATCGTTTTCTCGAAGACGGGGACCGGATCGGGTTCGGAATGGTCGAGTTCGTCGCCCTGCACACCCCCGGACACACACCGGGGAGCCTCTGTTTCTTCATGGAAGGACTGCTCATTTCGGGAGACACCCTTTTTCCCGGTGGACCCGGGAGGACCGGCACTCCACAGGATTTCCAGGAGATCCAGGAGAGCATTCGCAGGAAGATCCTTGTGCTCCCCGACGATGTCCGCATATTTCCAGGCCACGGAGAAGGCACAATCCTCTCCAGGGAACGGCCCCTGATTGAATCGTTCACTTCCCGTCGACAAGCCCCGGGTCTATGCGGAGACGTGCTATGGGAGAATCCGTGACTTCATAATAAGTGCAGATAACGACTGCTTTGCAGGTCGGGTTTCCATACCCGACACCTTGGCGCAAAGGCTGTCGGGATTGGAATCCCGACCTACTTATAGAGAGAGTACGAAAATCCCCAGTAAGCTCTTGTCCCCCCCACATAATGCTCTTGAGCCCATGGCCGCTCACCACGGCGAAATCGGGATAGGCACATTCGCCATGTTCTCCGATATCGAGATCTTCACTCTCTTCTTTATAAATATAGCAGTCATTCAAATGTGATCAGCGTATTTCGATTTGCCTCAGCCTGTTCCCGTACCCTGGCAATGAGGGCAATCGATCTTTCCGTCACCTTCGCACTGAGTGCATGGACGGGGTAACAGAAGAATCTGCCATTCTCCGAGTGTTCCCGCGGGAAGATGAATAGTGCCGACACCTCGGCAATCATCGCATTCTATTGTTCCTGATCCATGGCAGATTGCGCAGTCCCTTTTCCTCATCGGCGACTCCTGGATGGACGCGGTGTCGACATTGGCCATCCGCATAGACTGTTTATATCCACAATGTATGGTCTTTCTTGATGCCACAAGAGTTCTCATTCCTCTTCAGGCACAGGGCGGTCTGGCGGACTGTAGGGGAATCCCTCATTGTGGGTCTCGAACACATCCTCACTGATCGTATCAACGCCGTAAGCCAGCGCTTCTTCGGGACCCAACGCAGAAACAGATCTTCCCGGTGCACGGTCTTCACGCTCCCACACCAGTTCGCTCGTTTGCAGGAGGTCGATAACGGATGTAAAACCCATGGAATCGGTCAATATCTGGAGAAGTATCTGATGTTCGATTTCGCTTGGCACGAGGCCTTCCAGATAGACGACACCCCTGCGGCATGAGATTTCCAGTTCCTCCATGTCAATCCGGCCATCCAGGCGGATACGCTCCAGGACCACCATCTGGAGCTCATCGTCGCTCAAATCCCGATATTCATCCGGAACCCCTTTGCAGGGAAGCATCTCGCGGGCCCGACGGGACTTCTTCTGTTTCTTTTCATACATGTCAGCGCACTCACGGCACAAACGGGCTGTCGGTAACGCTTCCAGTCGCTTCAGAGGGATCAGGTTCTCGCAATGTTCGCAAATCCCGTAACTCCCGGCAGCCATCCTGCACAGGGCCAGATCGATGTCCTCGATCTCCTCCTTTGCCCGTTCATCCAATTGATCGAAAAGCAGTGTCATGTCTGCCTTTTGGGCTTCTTCTTCCAGTTCGCTATCGCGGTCCCCCAGGGCTTGCCAATCGGATTCGAACCGCCGAAGCCGTTCAAAGACTTCCCGACGCTGTTTGAGAAGCATTTCTCGAAGATGCTTCAACTCTTGTTCAGCCATTGGCCTTTCTCCTTCACAAAAGATGAATGAGATGAATGCAGAGTATTGACCAAATCTTGCATCACAGACCCCTCTTTGAAAGTCTCATTCATTTATGAACTGCCGGATAAATGCCGCCACTTCAGTTTTGTGCCGGTACACGCCGTAGTGGCCTTCGCATAGGATATCCGCACCGATATCAAGCAATATCTTGAGGCTCTTATTATAATCCTTGCGGTTCGAAAGGAAGCTGGGATTGAGCGGACCGTGAACGTCGTGAGCGAACAGAACCTTGTATCCATCTGATTCAGTTAGATAAACAACCGAACCCGGTGAATGCCCGGGTGTGTGAATGGCCTCAATCTTCCTTCCTGCAAGAAAGATGTCCTCCCTGGAACCGGTGAGCTTTCTGTCCACCCGGAACGGCTCGATTTTTGCGCCATACCAGTCTGCAGCCGTAACGCGGTTGTCTCCGGCCTCAAGAAAGGGCGCATCCAGTTCGTGGGCAATGATTTCCAGTCCGATGCGCCGTTTCAATTCGGCTGCACCGCCTGTGTGATCGTAATGGCAGTGGGTGATCAGCAGGTGTTTAATCATGTGCGGATCCCCCCCGCATTTCCTGATGTTGGCGAAAAGCTTCTCTATTGCCTGGCCACATCCTGCATCCACCAAGGTGGATTCGTGTCCGAACTTTATGAGGTATATCGCTGCGTCTTCCGGCGATGTCAGATACCCACCGCCCACTTCGAAAATCTCGCTGGTGATTTCCATGGCTCAAGAATCCTCCGGCTGGTTTGTGTGGGAAGGGAGTCCTCTTCTTATCCGACTCAAACCCAAAAAAACTTCAACTCTGAAACTGCTGCCCGCGAATTGGCAGACTCTTCTGGTGCGTGCTGATCGATCCCTCATGTGAAATTGCACTTATTTCAATTTGGAATGATCAGTGTGTGGGTTCGCTGTGCATGATGGACGCAAAGGCCGAAAGGCTATTGCATAGGGAGAACCTTGAAATCTCGAAGACAGTGTCTGCTCATGCATGATAAATATAAAGTTGAATCCATGGTATCGGATAATCCTTGCAAAGATTGCCTACCTAAAATATGTGGTGAAATCAGAATGATACCAGGAGGCATTGTACCTTCACAATGAGTACGTCGGGATTCCAATCCCGAGGGTTGGGTGTCTATACCCGCCGCACTGGCGGAAAGGCTGTCGGGATTGAAATCACGACCTGTTTTCTGAGAGAGTATGAGGCATCGATTGTCTGATCGCTCAATCATTACTCCTTTGCGGCTGGCTGTATGGATGGAAGTCCACAGGATCAGGCTATGGGGTGCGGCAAGCCATCGAGATTTTTCCACATCGCGGGACGAGACATGGCAGATGCATACAATCCGGTAGCCCGGGGTTTTTGCCGCCATCTCTATGATACCATGGCTTGCAGGTTTGCACCGGTTGGTTTATGGAAATTTCAGAGATTCATCCAGACCTGAAACAAGTTGAAGAGGAGAACCCACAATGTCTGAAGACTACTCCCGTATCGCGATTGTAACCGGCGCCACATCTGGTATTGGCGAGGCCACTGTTCGAAAATTCGCCGCCGCCGGCTTTGGTGTTGTCGGAAATGGGCGAAATTCTGCAAAACTGGCGGCTATTGAAAAGCAAATCGGCACTGCATTCCGTGGTGTCGCCGGCAATGCTGCCGACATCTCTATTCTGGAGCAGCTTTTTGTGACAGCAGGCGAGTATTTCGGCAGACATCCCGACATTATTGTCGCCAATGCAGGGAGAGGTTTGGGTGGATCAGTCAAAGAAGCCGATTTGTCGCAATTTGACGATGTCATCAAAATCAACGTGACCGGTACCCTTGCCTTACTGCAAAAAGCTGCACAGAAAATGGCAGATGGACAGCAGCGCGATTTTCCGAAATCGGCAGCGGACATTGTCATCATTGGGTCGGTAGTGGGGCGGCACATATCACCATTTAGCGCGGTGTACGGTGCCACTAAATTTGCTGTGCATGCACTGGCCGAAGGGCTGCGGCGCGAACTGGGACCGAAGGGAATTCGTGTTTCGCTGGTTGAGCCGGGGATCGTAATCAGCGGGTTTCAGGCGGTAGCGGGGTATAGCAACGAGATGGTGCAAAGCTTTAATGACAGATTCGGTCCATTACTCAAGGGGGATGACGTAGCAAACGCGATACACTACATTGTTACTCAGCCGCCTCATGTGCACATAAGCGACATCATCGTACGTCCTACTCGTCAGGACTATCCGTAGCTTCAGTCATGGAGAGCGGGTTTCCGCATCTGTTTTCCGACCAAAATCATCGTCGCCGTGTCAGGTCTCTTTCGGCCGTATCGAAAAGGGTTTGAAGGTGATCATCAGTGCCAGTCGCAGAACGGACATTCCGGCGTTCTATTCCCGATGGTTCATGAACCGTATCAAGGCGGGCTACTGCCTTGTTCCCAATCCTTTCAATCGCGCTCAGGTCGCACGGGTATCGCTCGAACCGGCAGATGTGGATGCGATTGTCTTCTGGACCCGCAATCCACGTCCGCTGTTCCCTCATCTTTCCAAGCTGGATGAAAGAGGCTACCGTTACATCTTCCTCTGTACGCTCCTGGCTAATCCGCGACAGATCGACCCTGGATCACCCTCTCTCGAGGCAGCCATCCAGAACTTTCGCGATCTTTCGGATAGAATCGGTCAGGATAGGGTAATTTGGCGCTATGATCCCATTTTACTCACCAATATCACTGGACCTGCCTTTCACGTCAGAGCATACCGGCATATCGCCGACGAATTGAAAGGCTACACCAGGCGATCCGTGGTGAGTATCACCCACATGTACCGCAAGATCCGGAAGCGCATCAGTGCGCTGGCGGAAAAAGGAATCGAGCTCCTTCCCTATGATGAGAGGGTGCTTTCCTCTCTGATGCGATCCCTTGCAGAAAAAGCCTCATTGAGCGGAATGGAAATTCGAAGCTGTGCTGATGAGCTCGATTTGCAGCAATACGGTATACAGCCTGGAAAGTGCGTGGACGATGAGCTCATCTCAAGAGTCTTCAGACTGAATCTGGAGGTCAGGAGGGATTCTTGCCAGCGGAAAAACTGCGGCTGCATGGTCAGCAAAGACATTGGGATGTATGATTCGTGTCCGCTTGGATGCATCTATTGCTATGCGACCACGAGTTTTGAGCGGAGCCTGGCGAATTACCGGATGCACGATCCTGAAGCACCTTCCCTTCTGAGCTAGCTCCGGGGCGCCGGATTCCGACTGAATGGGTTGCTCTTTTCGGCAGAGTCGCCCGAGCCATGTTTTTCTAATGACAAGGCAGTTCCTGCGTCTCTATTCTCCACTAACGGTCACGACCACTTTTCTCTCTCTGGCCTTGACATCACATTCAAGATGAAAGATTTGCTGCCATGTTCCCAAAACGAGCTTGGCCCCGCTCACGGGCACCGTCACGGACGGCCCAAGGAGGGTTGCCTGGAGGTGGGAATGACCGTTTCCATCATGCCAGGCTTGCTCATGCCCGTAGCTGCGGCTGGGTGGGATCAGCCTGTCAAGGAGCTCCGGAAGATCTCGCGCGAGTCCCGGTTCATATTCAATCATTCCAACAGCACCGGTGCTGCCCACGTTGAAAATGTGCGCCATGCCGGTCCTTATTCCCGAGGCGGCCACAATACGTGCCACCTTTTCGGTGAGATCATGCATCGCTCCATGTCCCCTCGTTGCAACAACCAGGACCTCTTGATACACCATTTCGTTACGACCTCCAGCAGGGTCAAGATTTGACCGTTTGAATTTACTCTTGATTTTTCGGTCACAGCGTTGACTATGATCTGAACATCTCAAGTTGCTTTCTATGGAAAGCGTTATGAGATCACAAATTTGTCGGGAGCGGCACTGAAAATGAGTCCATGAACCATCAGTCGAAATTGAAGGAGAGGGATAAGGCGTATTCCCTTCCAGGCACTCTTCCTGAAAAGGTAAACATATCGGTGACCCAGTCGAATTTTTCGTCGAAGACATTGCCGATGACAAAGTTCACGGAGCCTCTTTTCATGGGGAGCTCGTAGCCCAGGCCCACATCCGTGATCCAGATGGTTTCGCTCGGCCGGTCGTATTTGAAATCCTCATAGCGGAAGGTCTCTGTCAAAAATGCCGAAAACCCGCCGGGGTGCACGAATCTTAGCCCACCTTTGATGCGATGGTCCCGTCGGTCGGACAGCGGGGCATTGGGTTCCGTCACATCCTGAAACTGGTAGTCTACGGCGAGACCCATCCCTTTCCAGACGAGCTGGTTGATTCCGGCGCGAAAGCCCCGTGCTTGGCCGCTCAGGGTGACCTCTTCCACATTTCCGTCGATCTGCTCCTGTTTAAAGGAGAAATCCCGCTCCAGGTAGAAAGCGTTCGTATAGAGGAATCCCGTTTTCCACTCATGCTCCCAGACGAAGCCTATCTCATCGGCCCGGGCTCCCTCCAGGGTGTTCCTGAAAATGGGGACTCCCGCCACATCCAATGAATCGAGCCGATTGGAAATAAAGGGGAGACGCGTTCGGAAGGCGGCCAGGCGGAAAGTGTCCCGTTTGGTTGGAGTCCAGATCAGACCCGCCTGTGGGTTGAAGTCCAGGAAATTCGATTCGAGACCTGTGAACGCATTGCTCTGCTTCATGCTGTCCACGTACGCCGCGGTATCCAGGATAAGGCTGGGTGTGAGGTGCCAGATATGCTTGGCATAGACGCTGTGCAGCGTGTTGTCCATGTCGTTGAAGTTCCGGGAAGTGGAAAGAGGATAAAAGTATTCTCCCAATTCGTCCTGTATTTTAAGAAAGAATTCCGTCACCTGGTCCACTTGATTTTGTCCCCAGAAATGGACGGTACCGAGGATGACCTGGTGGTTCTTCCACTGGCCGTTGTATTGAGCCTGAGCCTGGTAATAGGATCTCCAGTAGTGGGACCTGTCGAAATCATCCAGGAACAGGGAGATCTCTCCAATGTTTCCCACAGGAGATGATTCATGGACCCTGGTCTTGCCTGCGAAATCCACATAAGTGAGATTCACGAGGAAGTCATGGCTGGGTGCAAAATGATGATGATATCCCAGTTCATACCTTTGAGACTGCGATTGCGTCCGGTCGAACAGATCCGACGGGCTGGAAATCTCAAAACGTCGTTCGTTTCTGTCTCTTTGTTCCGAATCCAGATAGCTCGAGGAAAATGTAAGACTGTCCCTGAGGGTTGGGTCCCACTTGAAGATGCCTCCACCGCCGATGGAGGTTTCACCGTTTGTTCCCCTCCAGCCATCCGTGTCCGCATAGTTGAAGGACCCGCTGAAAGAGGCGTTGAACTGTGGAAGTCCCCCGTATGTGAGGAACTCGCCGTTTACCGTCTCGAAGTTCCCGGCGGTTGCGGTTGCGATGGCGTTGACGTCCGGCTTGTCAAAAAAACTCGTGAATGTGTTCCAGGTGCTGAACGTGTTGAGGTTGGCCTGCTGGAGAATGCGGCCCAGAAGAGCCTCGCTGCTGGCAACCCGTGCGAAGCCTTCCTCCTGAAAGTAGGCTCCGGCGAGGAAGATATGACCCGCAAAGTTTGCGTAGTCCTCCTTGACGGATGCCAGAGCCTTGTTGGCCCCCCATGCGGAAAGACCAAGTTGGTTGTATATGATGGAGAGGGTCACGTTCTTTACCGCCATGTCCCGGTCCAGAAGGAACCGGGAACAATAGACGGCTTTGTTGTCATTGAGGGCAATCGCCTTGTTGATGGCTTCGATCGCTTCCGTGGGCCGATTCAAGTCGTGGAGGATGATCCCCCTGTAGAGATACGGAGTCGGGTCCTGCGGATCCAGCCTGGCTGCGAGGCTCAGAGTATCGAGCGCCTGGTTGAAACGCTTCCATTCCTGGGTCTCTCTGCCCAGTTCATAGAGCATCTTCGCCCAGTAACTGAGAAAAATTGATCGGCGGGGTTCCAGGAGGACGGCTGCGGACATCTCTTGCGCTCCGGTTGCCTCGTCCCCCTTGCGCATTGCGGCGAGGGATATGCCGAGATGAGGCTCACCGAGGCTCGGATCGGCCTTGATCGCTTTCCGGAAAGCGCCGATGGCCTGATCCCCCTTGCGCTTGGTCAGTAACAGGAAGCCCTTGAGATTCTGCACCTCGGCGTGGTCCGGGGCCAGGGCTTCCGCCCGGAGTATCGTCTGCCATGCCTTGTCGATGTAGTCACCCCCCAACTGGAGGCGGGCCAGGTTGACAAGGGCAAGGACGTTCTTGTCATCCAGCTTCAGGACTTTATCGAGGGACTCTTCCGCCTGGCCCAGATCGAAGTTTCCCTGATACGCATAGCTTTGAACCATGAGGGATGTGGTGGAATTCGGCGAGAGCTGAACACCTCTGTCGGCGGCCTGAAGGGCATTGGCGGTGTCCCCTACACTGAGCGACACGATGGAGAGAAGGCTCCAGGCGACGGCATAGTCCGGGTGATCGGCGGCAAGCCTGGAAAGGATGGCTTTGGCCTGAGACAGCTCCCTGGTGCTGAATTTGAGGAATGCTTCCTGGACTCTGAACGGCAGAAATTCCGGATAGAGGGAGCCTCCCTTCGCCAGAGCCGCCGCGGCATTCTCGGGAGCACCGGTTTCGGCGTAAGCGACAGATAACCCCAGATAGGTCATAGGATCAGGGGTTGCAACTCTTTTGAACCATTCGAGGGCCTTATCGGGCTGATTGCGGTCAATGAGAGTCCAGCCGAGACCTGTCATGGCCTGGCTGTCGCCGGGCATTGTGGAGAGAACTTGAGCGAACCGGGATGCCGCCTCTTCGGTCATGCCGAGGTCCCGTTCAACCTGAGCCAGTCGAATCTGGACAGAGGCGTCAGCGCCGCCGGATGTTGTGCCCGTTAGTCTTTCATGCTCACTGACAAGAAATGCACGATCATTGGTGATGATGGGGATGTCCCGGGGTCCAACGAAAGAAGGAATGGAAATCGTCCACTGCACCGCATCCTCGGGGGTTAGCAGGACCTGCTTTCGAGGTGCCATACCCGGCTGAGCGACAGCCTGCTCCCCTGCAAGAACCTCCAGGG
>JAAYUJ010000094.1 GCA_012517775.1 Deltaproteobacteria bacterium | reverse complement strand
GTTATCGGGCTCACAGGCTGGACGGGTGTGGCCCGATTCGTCCGGGCGGAATTCCTCAAACTGAAACAGCTCGATTTTGTCATGGCATCCCGGGCACTGGGTGCTTCCCATGGACGGATCATCCTGGTTCACATGCTCCCCAATGCCATGGCCCCGGTGCTGGTTTCAGCGGTATTCGGCATTGCCGGCGCCATTCTCACCGAATCGAGCCTGAGCTTTCTTGGGTTTGGCGTTCCGCCCCCTACGCCCAGCTGGGGGGATATTCTCTCCCAGAGTCGCGATTACATTGAATTCGCTTGGTGGCTCACCTTTTTCCCAGGTTTTGCCATTTTTCTTAGCATTACCGCATACAATCTGGTAGGAGAGGGATTGCGGGACGCCATGGATCCCAAGCTTTTTGAGTGAATGCCGCGCGAAAAGCCTTGATTCAATCATAGAGAGCGCCGAGTTCGCAAGGAAGGCCTTATATGGGGAACTCCGCGGTAAGATCCTGTGCTGCTATGATGGTGCGCCCCGGAGGGAGATGATCACGTGAGGATATGTGAACACGAAGCAATGACGCACTCTCACCAAGGCGGGGTTTTCTCGCGGCAATCCTATGCTCATCCCCTACGCAAATGAAGAAGCCAGTGTTTTCAGTGTCAGCGAGCTGAATGCACGGATCAGGAACCTGTTGGAATCTAACCTGCCATTCGTTTGGGTGAAAGGAGAGATCTCCAATTTCAGGATCCCTGCGTCGGGTCACTGGTATTTTACCCTCAAGGACGAGCAGAGCCAGATTCGGGCGGTGTTTTTCAGAGGGCTCCAGCGGAACCTGCGCTTTCAGGCGGAGTCGGGTCTTCAGGTCGTCTGCCAGGGGCGGGTAAGCGTTTATGAGCCCAGAGGGGAATATCAGCTCATCGTGGAGCTGATGGAACCCCAGGGGATCGGTGCACTCCAGCTGGCCTTCGAGCAGTTGAAGAAGAAGCTCGAAAGTGAAGGCCTGTTCGATTCGAGCCGGAAGCTGCCGCTCCCTTCATGCCCTCAATCCATAGGCATCATCACTTCCCCCACCGGCGCCGCCATCCGCGATATTCTGAAAGTCTTTCAACGGAGCCCTTACCCCCTGAACGTGACAATCCTCCCTGTGCGAGTTCAGGGAGCCGAAGCGGCAGGAGAGATCGCTGCGGCCCTCGCATGCGTGGACACACTGAAGGATGCTTTCGATTGGGACCTCCTGATCGTCGGCCGCGGGGGAGGCAGCATGGAGGATCTGCAGCCTTTCAACGAGGAGATCGTCGCTCGATCCATTGCGGATTCCTCGATTCCCATTATCTCAGCCGTTGGCCACGAGATTGATTTCAGTATATCCGATCTGGTCGCCGACCTCCGCATGCCCACCCCTACCGCTGCGGCGGAATGGGTTGTTGCTAGACTCGAAGGGCTTGAAAGGGAATTGAGCGGATTCCGTGATCGATTGCACCGATTGTTCGCTCAAAAGATTGACTCTCACCGACAGAAACTCCACTACCTGGAGAAGCGACTGGTCCATCCTGGGCGAAAGCTCCAGGATCTGCGTCTTTCCCTGGACGATCGCATGGAAAGGCTGCAGCTGGCTTATGCGAACAGACTGGAGGCGCTGCGCACCGTTCACGCTCACTTGAAAGCTCGGCTTACCATCGCGAGCCCAGATAGAATGATCGTCCAAAATCGAAAAGTCCTTCTTCAGGCGATGAAGGACCTTGCCACGCATTACCGTAGCTTGCTGACCGCCTGCCGGTTGCACTTCCAGGGGTATGCCGAGAGGCTGGCAGGGCTCAATCCCCTGTCGGTTCTCGCCCGGGGTTACTCAATTACTTACCGGTTGCCCGAGAAATCGATCCTCAGGAAATCCAGGGAGGTGCTCCCGGGTCAGGATATTCTTGTGCAGTTGTCGGAAGGAGAATTGACCTGTACCGTGAAGAAGAGTGAATAGACATCCATTCTCGATGAAATCTCAATTTGCATTCCTGTGCATGGATTACCATATAATATGGAATTTCAAAAGGCATCAGTCATGCCCGCGAAGCTTTCCCCCCCCAGGCATTGAGCAGGGGGGCATCCAGGTTGGCTTTTTGAATTCCCGCCAAGAGCATTGCGGAAATGATCAGCCGCGGTGGTGGCCTTTTCATTCTGGTTGAAGGAAACTCCATGGACCCATTGCGCGCAGGTCGGGACTTCATTACCGACTGGGGATGTCGGGTTGAAAACCCGACCTGCTGGATTTGACCAAAGGCAAGCACCTCTTGATTCTCTCACGCGCCGTGATGGCCAATGTGGGACTGTGTTGCAGTAAGCAGGTGAGAGCGCAGGCGGAAGAGAATCGAGGAGATCAATTCAATTTCATTATAAGGAAAGGTCCGGTGTGAGCAAGAAGAAGGGAGATCAATTTGAGGAGTCTCTCAAGAGACTGCAGACCATTGTGGAAAGACTCGAAAAGGGCGATGTTCCCCTTGAGGAAGCCATGAATTCCTTCACCGAAGGGATTCGTCTTGCTCAGTCCTGTCACAGGAAGCTTGAAGAGGCGGAGAACAGACTGCGGATGGTACTTAAGGACGAGCAGGGCGCCTGGACGACAATTCCTTTTGAGCCGGCGTCATCGGAGAATCCCGTTGAGTGATGCTGATCCGTAAGAATATCTCCGTGGCTGCGGGATTCCATGGATGGCTGCTCCAGTTGATGAAACCAGTGGAAACGTTTGTTCGGAAATGCTACATGATATATCCGTCAGGGAAAAGGATCCGCGCTCCCGGTCCAATTTGAGCACGCGGCGCCGGTTTCGCCGCATTTCTGCTTTTGGGGGAATGACATCCCGTCAGCTGCCGTGTTCCTGTCAGGCCCGTGAATCTTGTCCTTGCGGGCTTTAAGGAGGCGGCAGGCAGAAACCTTTTTCCGAAAGGGAAGTGGCAATCCTAATGAATATAAGCAAAACAGACGGATATTCCCAAATGGCCGCTTTTGAACTGAAGGCTTACCTCTCGGAGAGGAAACAGAGGGTAGACGCTTACCTCGAAGAGTCTTTTCCGGTTGCCGCCGGTCTTGAAAAGAGCGTCGTGGACGCTGCGCGCTACAGCCTGTTTGCTGGAGGCAAAAGGCTCCGTCCCATACTGTGTCTCGCTTCAGCGGAGGTCGTCGGCGGGTCCCTCGATACAGTCATGCCAGTCGCTGCGGCG
>JAAYUJ010000093.1 GCA_012517775.1 Deltaproteobacteria bacterium | reverse complement strand
GGCGAAAACAGCGAGTGCGATGAAGGCGATAAAGGGTTTGGACGTCTGGTTCGTGCTCTGCATGCTTGTGCCTCCCTTCTACTGAGTCTCTCGATTGTTATCCAGGTTCCTCCGCATGTTCCCTCGAGGCCTCTCAGCCGCGCCTCCCGGGGACGCTGGCTCTTCGCCCGTGCCTGCATTGGCGGGCATCTTCATTCTTTCAGGGGATGCCAGGCCCGGCATGCCCCGCAGCGGCAGGAAGGGCAGAACACTGCTATCGGCTCCCTGCCCCATGATTACCTTGTTTGAACGGGGGAGAATCTCCTCCAGGGCTTCAATGTGCAGTCGCTCTCGAGTCACGTCGGGTGCCCTGCGGTATTCTTCCAGGACTTGGCTGAAGCGGCTCGCATCACCTCGAGCTCGCCGGATGCGCTCTTCCCGGTAGGCGATGGATTCTTCCATGATTTTGCGGGATTCGCCGCGAGCCCGGGGAAGAATATCCTCCATGTATGCCTGAGCTTCATTGACGAGGCGTTCCCGGTCTTCACGGGCGCGAACCACTTCGTGGAATGCATCCCGCACCTGCAGAGGCGCATCTGCAATCTGAAGGCGCACTTCGGTGACAAGGATGCCGGTGTTGTAGACATCCAGCAACCGCTCGAGAAAGAGTTGCGTTTCAGTTTGCACTTCCGCCCGTCGCTCGGTGATGACATCATCGATACGCATGCGTCCCACAGTGCTTCGCAGTGCCACTTCAGCAGCACTGCCCAAAATTGCTTCCGGGTTCTGGACCTGAAAGAGGAAAAGGGCGGGGTCCTTGATGCGATATTGAATCAGAACCTGAACCTCGACAATATTCTCGTCCTTGGTCAGCATCAGGGCTTCTTCCAGTATCCCCTGCGCCTTGCCTGTCGCTGAGGTGCGGAATCCGATTTCTGTTCGCCGGATGTTGGCCACATTGACGACATCCACCGTCTCGATGGGGTATGGAAAGCGGTAGTTGAGGCCTGGGTCTGTTGTGGCGACGTGACGGCCGAATCTGCGCACAACGCCCTGCTCTCCAGGCCTCACGATGTAAAAGCCTGTTGAGAGCCATAACACAATAACCAACAAAAGAAGGGCGGCATATCCGAAGGTGCCGAAGCGTTTCACCAGCGCACGGAGCTTCTCGACCCACAACATGAGCTCCTCTTCGCGCTTTGGAGGCCAATTGTATTGAGCCATGATTCATCCTTTCCCCTGAGGATCCAGTCTGTTCAAAACGATCACCTTAACTTCACAACAAGTCCGGGTAAGGATAGCTTTGTGGGTCGGGATTCCAATCCCGACCTGCTTATCTGGTAAGCAACCATTACCAGGACAGCCTTCAAAGTCTCGAAAACGTAGACTCCTCCTAGTCCACTGGAAAAACTGGAAAAAAGTATCGCGACCCGCATGCTCCAACCGCCCAAGTCCATGCATGCAACCCGCGAACTGATCGTACTCAGAAGGCTAATGTGTGTAGTCTTATTGTCTGGTACACTCCCCGTCGGAGCGATTGTCTGCGGAGCAACCCTTCATGCCGGTGAAGGGAGGCATCCAGCGGATCACGACATCACCAAGGATTCCACCCTTCACCGGAATGAAGGAGAAGAGATGGTCTTGCAGAATCGCTCAGTTTCTGTCACTGTAAGGCCGAAAGTCCCGTGAGGCAAATGAAATCGCATAGACTGTCCCGGCGCTGCCAAGCGGTAAGGGCCTCATTCCCCATTCCTCCCCGTTCTGCGTGGAATGGGAAGATCGCCGCAAATGATATGAGGGCGGAACCCGCCTCGTCTGCTGCCATTTCAAAGAAATCCCCGCGGAAAAGCCGATTCCGCAAGATAGGGAGCAATCCTCCTATATTCTCCTCTGGCACTCAAAAGGCGGCAATCCTGTATGCCGTGACGGTCCAGAGCAATGGAAAAAATTTGACATCCATCTTTGCGTTCGTTTATAAGAGCTTGTTGAATTCAATCTCATAAGACTTTTGAGGCTCTCTCCGGATGGTCCGCATGCGAGGTCTTGGCAGTCTGAGTGCGCATCCTATTCCAATCGGGAATTATAGGTTCGGTAATGTTCAAGCTCAATGTCACCGGAACAGGTTTTCTCTGCAGCATGAAGTGTGCCCGCCCCACTGAAAAATCAAGAACTTCCCTTTTTCCCGACATTTCCCTTGGCCAACCAGTTACTGTTATCCCTCCAACACCCCCGAAAAGTGTTGTGGCGAAAAATCGGGCCGGACGCAGCGGACTCATTCCCTTGAAGTCACTTTCGAAAGCCTCTGGAGCCAGCAGAATTCCTCATTGGATTTGTGTGAGGAGATCTCTCTGAGACTCTCTGGGATGCGAGTTCATTGCCGGACGGTATAGAGCCGTTTATGCAGTGGAGGTTGTTGCCGGCCGTTTGAAGTGAATTCTTTCTTTTGTTGGCGTTCTTTCTGCCGGAACGGAACAGGAACTCTGCGCGGGGGCCTATTTCGGCACTGGGGATCCTCTTCCGCAGGGGTGGCTGCGAACCGAATCCGGTATTTTTACAAACTCAACACAACAAAGGGTTGACATGCCGATTGCCATTTCAGAAAAAACGATCAAGCGTGAATTCATCGAGAAGATCGCATCCCTGAGTGGGCAGGACATCAACAGGTGCTTTCAATGCGGCACGTGCGGTGGGGCCTGTCCAATGTCCGGGGAGATGGACGCCATGCCGCGCCGAATCATTCGCATGGCTCAGCTCGGCCTTGAGGAAGCGGTCTCTGAAACCAGGACCTGCTGGATATGTGCCTCATGCCATTCCTGCACAGTGAACTGTCCCCGTGGTATCGACCTGGCCAGGGTGATGGAGGCCATAAGGCTTCTGACCCTCAGGAAGAACGAAAACATGGTCGAACCCTCCAAGATGCCTGCTGAAACCGTCAAGGAAATGCCGCAGATCGCCATGGTCAGCTGCTTTCGCAAATTGACTAGTTGAGAGGTGTTATGAAAGTTGCCTACTATCCAGGATGTACGCTGAAGACAAAGGCCAAGAACCTTGAGGATGCGGCGCTGGCCTCCATGAAAGCGCTCGGGGTTGAACTCGAGGAGCTGAACCGCTGGAACTGCTGTGGCGCCGTGCACTCCCTTGCCGACGATGACCTGATTCATCACGTCGCCCCTGTGAGAGATCTGGTTCGCGCCATGGAGCAGGGCAGTGACAAAGTCGTCACACTCTGTTCCATGTGCTACAACTCCCTGGCTCGTGCCAACCTGATCATGCGGGATGATGAAGTCAAACGGAAGACCATCAATGATTTCATGGACGAAGAAGAGGACTACCACGGTGAAGTCGAAGTGGTCCATTTCCTCAATTTCCTGAGAGATGAGGTCGGCTTCGATACCATTCGCGCGAAGGTGAAGTATCCTTTGAACGGTCTCAAAGTGGCCACTTACTACGGGTGCACCCTTGCCAGGCCGCGCAACGTGGCCATCGAACCCCCCGGTGGCACCCGACTGATGACTGATTTCCTGGATGCCGTCGGAGCCACTCCGGTGAAGTTCGCGGACGCTTTTACCTGCTGCGGTTCCTACCAGATTATTGCAAATCCGGAAAATGCCGTGAACGTCGCTGCGGGCATACTCGACTGTGCCGCAAAGGCCGGGGCGGAAGCCCTGGTGTTGAGTTGCCCCCTTTGTGAGTTCAATCTGGCCAAAAAGCAGGGAGACATGATTCAAAGCGGAAAGATCAGCAAGGGGCTCCCTATTTTCTACTTTACCCAGCTTCTTGCGGCAGCTCTGGGGCTGGGCAAGGAAGCATGCCGTTTTGATCTGAATGACAAGTGCTCGGTGGAGATTCTCAAGTCAAAGAATCTTGCCATGGAAGCGGTTGCCGGAATTGCCTGAGAAGGCTTGCCGGATATGCAGCGAGCATGGGAAAGTCTGTGGAAGCGATAAACAGTTGTCAATAAGGAGAGGCAAAGATGTCCAACCATGAATGCGAATGTGCAACGGTCCAGCAGATTGCCACGGGAGACCGGGCAATCCTTCCCAAGGGTGCAAAGACAATCCCTGTGTATGTCATGGGAAAGAAGTACGAAGTGCCCGAAACCTTGACCATCATGAAAGCCATGGAATACGCGGGCTTCAAGTTTCTGCGCGGGGCTGGATGCCGCGGCGGAATCTGTGGAGCCTGCCCGACAGTATATCGCAAGGAAGGCGACTACAAGCTCCATTTCGGCCTGGCCTGTCAGACCGTCGTGGAACCGAATATGTATCTGGCTCAGATTCCGTTTTATCCTGCCAACCGAGCCAGCTATGACATAGAGACTATCGAGCCTGTGGCGGAGAGCATCCATGCCTTATACCCTGAGCTTTTCCGCTGTGTGGCCTGCAACAACTGCACAAAGGCCTGCCCCATGGGTGTTCAGGTCCTGGACTACATTTCCGCTATCAAGCAGGGAGATATCGCGAGGGCGGCACACCTCTCCTTCGATTGCATCCAGTGCGGCATGTGTGCCAGCCGATGTATGGGAGAGCTTCCCCAGTACCACATTGCCCAATTGGTCAGGAGAATCTATGGGAAGTACATCCAGCCCAAAGCCGAACATCTCCGGAAGCGAGTGGAAGAAATTGAATCCGGCAAGTATGACGCGACACTGGAAAAGCTCCAGAAAATGGGCAAGGATGAGCTTGAAAAGCTCTACAAGGAAAGAGAGCGGGAACCCGACATGGCCCCTCTAGGAACGTGGATGCCTCAGGATACCCAGTATCTGTAGTCTTGAGCCCATGAGAGAAAAAGTACCCGAAAACGCTGAATTCAGAAAATCCTGAAGGAGAATCATATGGGTTACACTCCCGAAATGAAAGAGTTGATCAAACGGGTTGAGGCCACGCGTCCTGCACGGGTGGCGATGGCGCGACGGGGGGAGAATTATCCCGCGTTGACTCTCGAAGAGAGGGCCGTTGTTCTTGAGAAGTTCCATCCCGATTATCAGAAGGAAGGGCGAGTTGCTCTCAGGGTGGGCCCCGACAAGGGTCTGGTGGTTCCTCAGGAAATCGCCAAGGTTTTGGAATCCAAGTCCATGCTGAGGCCCGACAAGGTCGATCTCAGCAAACCGGACTACGACTGTGACGTCCTCATCGTGGGGGCGGGGGGCGCCGGCTCTTCCGCAGCGCTCATGGCATCCCAGGAAGGTTTGAACATTATCATGGTTACCAAGCTGCGCCACGGCGATGCCAACACAATGATGGCAGAGGGCGGCATACAGGGGGCAACCCAGGAATGCGATTCCCCCTTTTATCATTACATGGACACCATCGGCGGCGGTCATTTCACCAATCAAGCCGACCTGGTGGCGGCACTCGCCCACGACGCTCCTCTCTCCATCGCCTGGCTCGAATCCCTCGGAATGATGTTCAACAAGCTTCCCGACGGTAGACTCGATGTGCGCCACTTTGGAGGCTCCTCCCGTAAACGCATGCATTCGGCAGGCGACATGACGGGAGCGGAGATCATGCGCGTGCTTCGGGATGAGGTACGCAACCGGCGAGATAGAATTACGGTGATCGAATTCACTCCGGCTGTGGAGATTCTTCTCGATGAAGAGGGCAAATGCGGCGGAGCCATCCTGTACAACATGGAAACACGCGAATTCTTCATCTGCCGTGCCAAGTCCGTGGTTATCGCCACAGGCGGCAACGGCCGACTCCACATCAAGGGTTTTGCCACCACCAACCACTACGGGGCAACGATGGACGGCGTCGTCATGTGTTATCGAGCCGGCGTGGGAACCACCTGCATGCCCTCCACCCAGTATCATCCCACCGGCGTGGCCTATCCCGAGCAGAATGTCGGCCTTCTCATCACGGAGAAGGTGCGCGGCCTGGGTGCCCATGTCCTCAATATCGATGGCGAGCAGTTCTGCTTCCCGCTGGAACCCCGCGACGTGGAATCCGCCGAACTCATCAAGGAAGCCATGGAGAAGAACAAGGCCGTTATCACCCCAACCGGAAGGTTCGGCCTCTGGCTGGATTCCCCCATGATCGATCTCCTCCACGGTGAGGGAACGGTCCGCCGTGAGCTTCCGGCGAAATTCATCCAGTTCGACCGCCACGGGATCGATATCAGCAAGGAGCCCATGCTGGTCTATCCGACCCTGCACTATCAGAACGGCGGGACCGCCATCAACGCCGATTGTGAGACCGTTGTACCAGGGCTTTTCAGTGCGGGTGAATGCACCGGCGGGCTGCACGGCGAGAACCGTCTCATGGGGAACAGTCTTCAGGATGTGATTACCTTCGGCCGCCGCGCCGGCACATCCGTGGTCAGGTATGTCAAGAAGGGCGTGGAGATTAAGAAATTGACTCTCGACCACGTTAAGAAATTTGAACAGGAGCTCACGGAGGCCGGTGTGGAGTGCCCCATTGTTGCACCCATCCTGCTTCCGGACTATTCCACGGACGAGGTCACTTCGCGAAGAATGGCGGAGGCTGTTCAGGAGGCTGAATAAGAGTAATAAAGCAGGTCTGAAGACGATCTGGCAAAATGATTCCTGAAGCCCTGTAAGGGCGGACAGGATTCCATGAAAGGGGGAGCATGAGCTCCCCCTTTTTTGTTAAGGAATCATCCCAGGCGACAACCGGCATTGGGATGGGAAGTGTTGTGT
>JAAYUJ010000625.1 GCA_012517775.1 Deltaproteobacteria bacterium | reverse complement strand
TGATCTGATTGGCGCGTGGTTCAATGTTGGTCAATTTGCCAGACCGATGGCAGGTGGCTTTGATCCTTGTTGTGTGGAATTCATGAAAACCTTGATGCGCAACCCTGCTCCCAATTGGATGCGAGATGTGGATCGGGCAAAAGGGGAGCGAGACCCGGCAGGCAGTGCGCAGGCCGGGACGACGATTCTCTCCTGGGGGGAGCGTGGACTATCCAAAGGCATGATAGCCCGGGCCCATCGCCTTTCGGGCCAGAACCCGTCTCCCAGTGCCGATCAAGCCCCCCAGCTTTTCAATGGGCGGGGTATTTGAGGGTCACATAGTCGTCAAAGGTACCGTCACCCAAAGATCGCCCGGTCACGTATACGTTCCCCGAACTGTCGACGGCAATCCCGGTCGGCTCGTCATAACCGTTGCCGGGTCCGTTGTATTGCTCAGTCCACTTCAGATTTCCGCCTGTATCGTACTTGATTGTCACGATGTCGAACGAGGAACCATCGGGAGGATGTGACTGTCCAGTCACGTATACATTCCCATTGGCGTCCACGGCCATGGCGCGAGCCAGGTCATAATGCTGCCCCATGTGGAAGCGCCTGGTCCATTTGAGGGCCCCGTTCGCATCGTACTTGAGCGTTATGTACTCGCTGGGACAAAGGCCCGAACCGGTCACGTAAACGTTCAACTGACTGTCAACACCCACGGCTACCGGAGTCACATCAGGATAGGCCGCAGGACCGTTGTACCGTTGCAGCCATGTCTGGTTGCCGGCTCTGTCGTAACTGAGGGTGGCGTAATCACCCTCGGTCCCGTTGCCCACCGAATAACCTGTGACATAGATGTTGGTCACAGCAGACCAGTTTTCGAATTTGCTGACGACCTTCAGGCCCTTGGGCTCATCCTTTTGATTGGCCGGGCCATTGTACCGTTTTGCCCACTTGAGATTTCCGTTCCCATCATATTTGATCAACACGAAATCCCTTCCTGTTTTCATAATCTTAGAGCCTTGATATTTCAGACCCGGTGAGTATCCCGCCACATACACGCCGCCAAAGCGGTCCACCGCAATGGCCACCGGCTTGTCATCCACACCATCCCACGGACTCGCGTAGTGCTTCGCCCATTCATATAAACCGTTGCCGTCGTACTTGACAGTCGTGATGTCACAGGTTGAACTCCAGGGCGGATAGGTGTAACCGGTGACGTAAACATTGCCGGACCGGTCGACGGCCAGGGCCGTGGCACATGCCGTGCTGTATTTGCCGCGGCTGTACCGCCGGCCCCACATGTAAGTGCCTGCTTTGTCGTTGTCATACTTGATGGTGAAATATCCCCTATACCCATTTTCACCGGAGGAATCGCCCGTCACGTAGACATTTGCGTCATTGTCCACGGCGATGGCACGGGCACAATCCACCCTACTCCCCAAGCTTCCCCAGTTGCCGTTATGTCTCCGCAACCATTCCATGGTCCCGCCGGGGAGATACTTGATGGTGGCGTAATCCCAGCTGGTGCCTGAGCCCATGGATGCTCCCGTCACATAAATGTTGCCGCTCTTGTCCACGGCGACGGCGGACGTAAAGTCATCACGATTAAGCGGCCCATTGTACCGCACTGCCCAATCTTCGACCGCAAGGACTTCAGATGCGGTGAAAACACAAATCAACAGCAGCGACCATAAGCTTACGATCTTCTTCATGGCAGGCCCTCCTTGGTTTTTGAATCCGACAACCCGACTTGTGCCGAGGTGTCCGGCGACTATTTCCTGCTCAGCGGGGGAGAGCATGATTCGGAGGCTCAATGATGGTAGGCCGTAGAATGATAGATAACCAGAGGCAGCAGCCGGACCGCAGCTCTATCGGCGTCCATTCCCTGATCTTGCCCTTCGGAATGCAATTGCCGCCACTGTCGTGGCAATCGAATTTCGGCAATTTCTCAATAAGTCAGGGTAATGACAGCTCTGCAGGCCGGGATTCCAATCCCGACACCTCGCACGACGGCTGCCGGGATTGGAATCCCGACCGGACTATCGAGAGAGCAAAAATTCTGCACCTCGTGTATGAAAATAGTAAACAAAATCCAACAGTCCGTCTATCTTTAAATTCTTCCCCTGAATTGCAAAAGGTCTGGCCAGCCTTTCAGCCCTCAGCCCAGGGGGGAGAGAATGGAGAGCTGCGTGCTCCGGGATCTCGAGCCCTTCTGGGAGGCTGGTCGGACTTAACGATCACGAACCACGGACGGTCTCCATCGAGATGGGAAGATCCTGATTCGAAACAGAATCTTTGTCCTGCAAGCGGTTCTGGTGGGAATCATTCCTCCGCTGTTCCGCTCTGCGATGGACCGCCCGGAAATCACGGGAACGGACCTCAATCCGGTCATGGCAAACCCGATGGGAAGTTGATGCGTCGACCG
>JAAYUJ010000624.1 GCA_012517775.1 Deltaproteobacteria bacterium | reverse complement strand
GGACGAAAGAGCCTTCTCCTCTATGACGGCCTGTTCTGGCTTTTTTTGGGCATGCCTCTCGTGTGGTTCTCCTACTTTGTTCTCATGCACGTCGATTTTTCCGAGACCTTGTTCATAGGCCTCATGCAGGGGGTCAACGGGATCACGAACGCCGTGATTGCCAGTTTTCTCATGACCTCGCTGCCGATCCAGCTGCAGCGTGCGTCTCCCGATGAGAGCAAGGATCATTTGCATGAGACTCTTTTCAGTCTCATGGTCGCTGCTGTTATCATACCCGCGGTCATCGTGACCATTGTGAACTCCCGGGAGGAGAAACAACGCATCGAGTTCGAGGCCGTCAGCAGGCTGAAAGAGAGAACTCGTGACTTTGTCGCTTACCTCCGTTCATGGCATCATCTGCATCACGAGGCAATGGAGGGTCTGGGAAGAGAGGCCGCTCTGTCCAACATGCTCCCTTCCGACAATCTGGAACGATACCTGGAGATCATCCTCGCGGCATATCCCGACATTCGGGCTTTCAACCTTGCGGACAGCACGGGAAGTGTAATGGAGGTATACCCTCCCGTCGCCGAAAGGGGTGAACCGCGCATTGGATTGCACTTCTCGGATCAGGCAGATCAGGAAGAGTTGCTCAAGAGGAAAGGACCATCCCTTTCACAGGTGTTTCTGGGAAAAGGCGTTGAATATATCCCTCTCGTAACTCTCTCGATTCCTGTCTACGACGATGAGACCCTGCTCGGATACGTACTGGGGGCTTTTAACCTGAGCAGGATTCAAGACTATCTCAGCTTTAAGGATGAGAGGATGCTGCCGGAGATTTCCCTGGTGGATGCCCGTTACCGGATACTAGCAAGCTCAAGCCCTTCAAAGAAGCCAAAGGAGATCTTCAATCCCAGTGAGACAGGGACCCTGAAGCCCGTAGACCAGACGGTTCAGCAATGGATGCCTGAGGGAAGACAGGTACCCGCCGTGAAAGGTTGGACTGATACCAGGTTCGTACAGGAGACTCCTGTCTCCTCGGAAGTCCCATGGAAGGTGATCGCAGAGATCCCTCTGGCACCCCAGCAGAGGCATTTGTTCAACAGGTATGTGCAGAATTTCGCCGTCATGGTGATTCTCTCCGTTCTCGCCTTTCCCCTCGCTCTCCTCCTCAGCCGGCCCATCGTCAAGCCCATCGAAGTGCTGGCGGAGGTGACAACAAACCTGCCGGAAAAGCTTCTTGAACAGACCGGTATCCAATGGCCCGAGAGCGGGAATGCTGAAATACACTCCCTTGTAGCCAACTTTCAGATCATGGCGGTTGCTCTGGAGCAGCAGTTACAGCAACTGAAAGAGCACAGCAGGGAATTGGAGCAAATCAACCAGCAACTGAAAACAAAGATAATCGAAAGCGCAAAGGTTGAGGAGGCACTCCGGGAGAGCGAAGAGCGCTATAGGGAAATGTCCGATCTTCTGCCTCAGCCCGTTTTTGAAATGAACATGAACGGCGTATTCACATTTGTCAATCAGGCGGCTCTGGATGCTTTCGGCTACACGAAAGAGGAAGTAACTCATGAACTGAACGCCAGCCGGTTGGTGGTGGCCGATGATCCCCGACAGGCGCGCGTTGACATAGGACGGTATTTGATGAGGCAAAAGACCGCAGGCATTGAATACACTCTCCGGAGGAAGGATGGAACGACCTTTCCCGCAATCGTCTACTCAAGTCCCGTAACACGCGGTGGAGAACTTGCGGGGGTCAGAGGAATCGTTCTGGATCTCACGGAACAGAAAAAGGCGGAAGCAGAGCTGGTCACGAGGCAGAAACTTGAGTCCCTGGGTGTTCTGGCTGGTGGAATCGCTCACGATTATAACAACATTCTCACGGGGATTCTCGGAAACATCTCTCTCGCTAAAATGTTTGCCAGCCCGGAAGATAGAATTATCAAGAGACTGGAGCAGGCTGAGCTTGCAGCGCTCAGGGCCAAGACGCTCACCCAACAGCTTCTTACTTTTGCCCGGGGGGGCACTCCGATCAAACGCACTGTCTCCGTCGCAAGTCTCCTGGAAGAGTCTGTGAAGTTCGCTCTTCGGGGGTCCAACGTGCGCTGCGAATTTGAGATCGCCCCGGGGCTCAGTGCCGCCGACATCGATGAGGGTCAGATCAGCCAGGCCATTCACAACATCGTCATCAATGCGGTTCAGGCCATGCCCGAAGGGGGTGTTCTCAGGGTTACAGCTCGCAATCACTTCTTCCACGATGTGGAAGGCCTGCCACTGGAGGCGGGAAGTTATGTTCAGATTTCCATTCGCGACGAAGGCTATGGAATTCCCAAGGAACATCTGTCCAGGATCTTCGACCCTTATTTCACCACAAAGCAGGAAGGGAGTGGTCTGGGACTTGCCACGGCCTATTCCATTATCAGGAAGCACGGGGGGGTCATCACCGCCGATTCAGAACTTGGCGTCGAAACGACCTTTGTCATCTACATACCGGCTTCAGAAAAAGAAGTGGCCTTGCTGCCCGAGACCATCCTCTCCCTGCCAGATGGTCCTTACAGGATTCTTATCATGGACGACGAGGAAGTGGTTCGAGAAGTGGTGGGAGAAATGCTCGAACAGATGGGCTACGAGGTTGCGTTTGCCACCGACGGTGCTGAGGCGATAGAGACTTATCGGCATGCTATGGAGCAGAACAGGCCCTTCGATGCTGTCATCATGGATCTCACCATTCCGGGAGGCATGGGTGGACGTGAGGCCATCCTGAAGCTTCTGGAGATCGACCCCGATATCAAGGCGATCGTATCCAGCGGTTATTCGGGAGACGTGGTCATGTCCCACCACGAAAGCTTCGGATTCAAGGGAGTGGTCCCCAAACCCTTCAAGATGGCGGAGCTGAGTCGAGTGTTGAGGGATGTCATCACACAGGGTGATGGCTCTGCCTTGAAAAGCGACTTCGGCAAATAATCCTAAAATTCATCCAGCTACAAAGTGACTTCGTAACTTTTCAATAAGCCCAGGTAACGACCGCTCTAGAGGTCGGGTTTCCATACTCGACGCCTTGGCGCATGGCTGTCGGGATTGGAATCCCGACCCGCTTTATTGAAAAATTACGTTGGAAAGAGCCGTCACGGGGACGGATGCCTTTTACAGCAGAAATCATAACCATCTGAAATTGCTGGATTGAAGCCTTCATCACCTCTGCCTGCCCACCATTACAATCCACGATATGGATACTCCAAAAGGGCTCATCTTCAAATCGATTTGACAACTCTCCGGACACATGCGATTTCTCATCTCTGAATTCGCAATCTGGTGGCAAAAGGATCAAGCCACAGGGAGTTCGGCTTGTTCCGCTCAACGCGACTCATGTACATGGTTCCCAAAATCGCGTCATTTCCCTCGCGAATCACATATCCTTTCCAACCAGGAAGGCTCTGGACCGGTGCCGGGATCTGGCTGTGCATGACGAGCATTCAATTATGGGAAGCATTGTGAAGATCACTATCTTCCAGCGTATTATCATCGTCCAGTGCACCCTCATCGCCGTTATCGTCCTCGCAAGCTATTACGCAATCTTCAACCTGGATGAGATCACTCGGCTGAACACCAGAATTTTGACGGTGGATTCCACATGCGTGGCAGAAGAAAAGCGGCTGCTTAAGATTTTTCTCGGGGAGATGCGGAACGCCGAGAAGTTTCTTGTCCTGCACGATCAGGATTTCTATTCCAATTTCCTCCAGAGCAGTACCGATTTCATATCGTCGGTCGAAAGAATCGGGACACTTGTGGAGACCCCTGAGGAGCACAAGCTGGTGGATAAGATCGAGACCCTCCACTCCAGGTACAACGAGGGCATTCATTCCGCCACGCCCGGCATCGATGAGGGAAAAGAGACAAGGAGCGAGATCAGCGATGATCTCATCAGCAGCACCAATGAATTGATCCGCCTTCGCGAGCAGATCATTCAGGCCAAGACAAGCGATGCTCGCGATCAGGCCATATACGCATCCAAAATGATGGGCTGGCTGGCTTTCGGGGGAATCAGCCTCGCTCTCCTACTCGCATACACCCAGGCCCGAAGCATCAGCCGCCCTCTGAACAGGCTGGCCCGAGAGATGCGCCGACTGGCAAAAGGTGAACCTGTCCGCTCACTGGCATTCAGAGCCCCGCCGGAAGTCTCCGAACTGGCCGAAACCTTTTATTCGATGATAGAGGAACTGAACGAACTGGAACGGCTTAAGGCAGACTTCACGGCACACGTTTCCCATGAGCTGCGCACCCCCCTGACAGCGATCAGGGAGGGCACGGCTCTTCTCCTGGAGGAAATTCCCGGTCCTCTCAACCCTGAACAGATGGAAATTCTCGAGGTTATGCGCAATCACAGCGGAAGATTGCATTCGACTATCTCCTCAATCCTCGACCTCTCCAAGATGGAAGCAGAGATGATGGAATATGAACAAACGGCCTGCGATGTTTACACCCTCATTCACAGAAGCCTGGAAAACGTCCGCTTGATTGCTGAGAAGAGAAGGGTTACCCTGCATACGCATCTCTCCGAATCTCTGCCTATTGTTTTTGTCGATGAGAGGAGGATCCAGCAGGTCATGGAGAACCTTTTCAGCAACGCGTTGAAGTTTGTCCCTGAAGGGGGTGAGATTCGGGTGACCGCAGGGGTTACGGAGCCTGGCAATAAAAACGGGAGTTTCGTTGAGATCCGCGTTTCGGACAATGGCAGGGGAATTCCCGAACAAGACATTGACAAGATCTTCACCAAGTTTTTTCAGAGTCCCAAGCATCGCACCCAGAGGCTTCGCGGAACAGGATTGGGGCTGGCCATCTGCCGACACATCATCCACGCCCATAAGGGGAGAATATGGGCGGAAAGCCGGTTTGGAGAAGGCTCGACTTTTGTCTTCACCCTGCCGGCAGGGTGTTCACGGAAGACTTCAGGGGACAGGGTTTAACCCATTCAATGAAAATATCATTTATGAAGACCGACTGCACGATGCTCCCGAAGGGATTCTCCCCGAAAGGAAAACAGGAGAATGAAACAGGCGGAATGGTCAATCTATTGTGTTGCAGGATTCCCTCGTGGGGATGTGTTGACCGGCTTCTCGCATGTTCCCTGATTTTCGCTGTATTGACAATAGGTGGCTGTGCCGCGCCATCTTCACCGATTGTCCAGCCTCCCCCTGCTGTTATCAAGCCGATTTTCCCGCCTCAGGAGGTCATGGTCGATGGCAACTACAGCCAGTTTCTGACAAAGAACCAGACGGCGCTCATCGACTGCACTGAAGAATCTCAGTGCGCTGTTGCTCTTTTTAATCTGGGTTTTCTTCGTGCCTATCCACAGAGCCCTTACTACAATCCTTCAAAGGGACTTGTTTTTTTCGAGTCTTTGATCAGCAGGTATCCTCAGCACCCTCTGGCTTATCAGGCAAAAGTATGGGCAGACCTCCTGAAGAGGAGCATTGCTTCGGAAACCACCAAACACCGTCTTAAGGGCCAGCTCAAATCCAGGGAAACAACCATCAGGGAGCTCCAAAGGCGGGTAGAGCAGTCAAAACAGGTGGATGCTGAAATGGATCGGATCGAAGAGGATCTGCAGAAACAAATGGACAAGTCGCGGCAAGCGGAGGAACGGCAAAGGCAGGGAGAAAAGTCTCGGCAAATCGAACACCTGCAGCGGCAGATCGACAAATCGCGGCAAATCGATGTGGAAATGGAAAGGAAGGAGCGGGAGCTCCTGCAATAAGGTGTCATGATGGCTGGAGAGAGAATTCTGGTAGTGGACGATGATCGAGGTTTACTCACCCTGATGAGGACTCGCCTGGAGGCGGCTGGGTACCGGACCACACTGGCAGAAAGTGGTGAACAGGCCCTGACTTCTGCTCAAAGCGAGATCTATGGGCTGGCCGTCCTGGATCTCAAGATGGAAGGGATGGACGGCATCTCACTGATGGAAGAATTGCTTCGCATCCAACCCTATCTGCCCGTGATCATCGTTACGGCCTACGGCTCTATCGCCACGGCAGTGGAAGCGACCAAGAAGGGTGCCTATGACTTTCTGACCAAGCCCTTCGATGCGAAAGACCTTTTGTACCGCATAAAAAAAGCTCTTGAACTGGGAAAGCTCAAGGAAGAGGTAGATCGACTCCGCACACTTGTGAAGGAACGGTTTCATTTTGACAACATTGTCGCCACAAGCGACAAGATGCAGCATGTTTTGCGTCAGGTGACACAAATTGCCCCGACGGATTCAACGGTCTGCCTCTCCGGTGAAAGCGGCACCGGGAAAGAGCTGATCGCCAAGGCTATTCACACGAGCAGCACCAGGGCTGGAGGGCCCTTCGTCCCCATCAATTGTGGGGCCATCCCCGAGGGCCTTCTGGAGAGTGAGCTCTTTGGACATATGAAAGGCGCTTTTACGGGTGCCCACCAGTCCAAAAAGGGTCTCTTGCATCAGGCCGAAGGGGGGACCCTCTTTCTGGACGAAATTGCAGAGCTCCCACTGGCACTGCAGGTGAAGCTCCTCCGGCTTTTTCAAGAAAACGAGTTCTATCCACTGGGCTCCGTTAAACCGGTAAAAGTCAACATCCGCTATATTGTCGCCACCAACCAAGATTTGTGGCTTGCTACGACCGAGGGCAGATTCAGAGAGGATCTGTACTACCGGGTCCATGTCATCCCCATTGTCCTTCCTCCCCTCAGGGAGCGTCGAGACGACATACCCCTGCTGGTCAATTATTTTCTGCAGAAATACCAGAGGGGGAGGGACAAACACATCCAGGCGATTACTCCGGAGGCCATGCAATGTCTCATGTTGCATAACTGGCCTGGAAATGTGAGAGAGCTGGCCAATGTCATTGAAAGGGCCGTCGCGTTTGCAGCCGGCGGCAGCATTACCCCGGACCATTTGCTCCTGGCGAAAGATGAATCCACACAGGCCGATTCCGGCCTCCAATCTTTGAACAAGGCACGGGAAGAATTTGAACGGACCTACTTGACACAGCTATTGAGCGCTACGCGGGGGAATATTTCGCGGGCGGCTGAACTGGCCGGAAGATACCGTTCAGAACTCTATAAGCTTCTCCGCAAGCATTCCATCGACCCGGCCTCTTTCAAAGAGACTCCCAGAAGACTCTGCACCCCATCCACCCCTCAAACCCCGCCCCCTGCCACATTTCGCTACGGAAAACAATCGTAGGGCAACAGAAAAGGAACGTGTACGATGTTGGGAAGACTTTTCACCTTAGGGACGGTTTTCATCATCTTGTCTTCACCAGCCGGAGTCAGTGAGGCTCAAGATCTTTCCAGAACGATTCCATCCCTGCCGGCGTCAATCGGAATGTCCGTCAACAGGGTGTTGCCTTCAAAACCGGGCGATTTCTTTGTCGTTCTCAAGAACGGCATGACCGTGCTTCTGCGGGAGAATCCCTCCAGTGAGGTCGTATCCGCACAAATCTATGTCCGGGCTGGATCACTCTATGAAGGGAAGTACCAGGGTGCCGGGCTGTCCCATTATCTCGAGCACGTCGTATCCGGTGGAACGACTCGGTCCTTTTCCGAAGCCCAGGCCAAGGAGAGATTGCAGAGCATCGGAGGCTCCACCAATGCTTCCACATCTTACGACCGTACAATCTACTACATCAATACCTCGGCGGAAAAATGGAAGGATGCTTTGGACCTCCTTCTTTCTTACGTGAGTGAAAACGTCCTTGATCCCAGAGAGGTCACACGGGAGAAAGCCGTCATCCAGCAAGAGATCAAGATGGGGGAAAACAGCCCTGAAAGAGAGCTTTGGAAACTTTTCACCAAGACGGCTTATCGCATCCACCCCGTGCGTTATCCCATCATTGGCTATGAAGAAGTCTTTGTCGAGCAGGACAGGGATGCTCTCATGGATTATTACGCTCAGCGCTATCAGCCCCAAAACATGGTTGCTGTGGTTGTAGGGAACATCTCCGCACCTGAAGTTCTTCAATTCGTAGCGGCCAAGACGGAATCTTTCGTCCGGAGATCCGGAGCACCACCTGTCCTGCCGGAAGAACCCGCTGTTGTGAGCCCCCGATGGGAAGAGAAGGTAATGCCCATTGCACGTCTCACTCAGGCCATCGTTGCATTTCCATCGGTGCGTCTTGACGAGAAGGACCTTTACGCGCTCGATGTGCTTGCACTGCTCATGGGAGACGGGGAAACAAGTCGGTTGCAGCAGCGTCTCAAGGACCAGGAGAAGAAAGTCCTCGGTGTGAGCGCATCCAATTGGACTCCCCCCTACGTAAAGGGTTGCTTCATGATCTCTCTCGACCTTCCGCCCCAGAACTGGCCGGGGGTCATGACGAGCATCGAGGAGGAAATCGAACGTTTCAAACGGGAGCTCGTCAGCGGGGAGGACTTGGAAAAAGCGAAAAAGAGCGCCATCGCACAGCGGATTTTCAGCCGCGAGACGGTTTCAGCTCAGGCGTCCTCTCTTGGGTCCTCCTACTTCGACACTGGTGATCCTTACTTCGATGAAGTGTATGTGGCCGGGATCCGAGGGGTAACACCTGAGGAAGTCCTGGATGTGGCAAGGCGTTATCTTGTCTTGGACCGCGTTACCGTTGCCGCCCTGCAACCTCGGGGGACCAGGGAGAAAGGCGGCCCGGCCGAGACAAGTGCCGAGGTGATCTCCAAAAAATTGATTCCTGAACGGCACCAGCTGAAAAACGGCTTGAGGTTTTTTGTCAAGGAGGACAGCAGCCTGCCCATGGTGACCATCAAGCTCTACGGTTTGGGCGGCCTTCTCTTGGAAGATCGGCAGAAGCCGGGCCTGTCCGCTTTTACTGCCTCCCTTCTCACGGCGGGAACGAAGACGAGGAGTAAACTGGATATCGCAAGGGCCATTGAAAACGTGGGCGGTATGATAGACAGCAGATCCGACAACACCACTTATCATGTTTCCGTTAAGGTCTTGAAGGAGGATCTGGATCTCGCTCTGGAAATTCTGGGCGACGTCGTCCAGAATGCGCAGTTTCCCGAAGACGAAATCGAAAAGACAAGGCAGGAGACCCTTCTTGCCATCAAGCGCATTGATGAGAACTGGGAGGCTGAAGTGGTCAGGCTTTTCAAGAAAAACTACTTCGAGAAATCTCCTTACGGAAACGAGCGGACCGGAACGGCTGAATCGGTTCAGGGATTCACTCGAAAAGAGATCGTGGCGTTCTATGAACGGATGGTGAATCCGTATCACTCGGTGCTCGCCGTATATGGAGACGTAAATCCCGAGCATGTGAAGGCCATGATCCGCAAGAATCTTGAGAACTGGAAAGGTAAACCTTCCGCCCCGCCAGACCCCCCACTCGAGGTGCATCCTCTCAAATCGGACCGTTCCGTGGAGAAGAAGAACGAGAAAACTTCCTCAGCGCTTCTGATCGGAACTAATGGAGTAAGCATCGACAGCTCCGATCGACCGGTGCTTGATGTCATGGATGCGATCCTTTCAGGGGCCGCAAACCCCGCCGCAGGGCGTCTTTTTCAAGCACTGAGAGGTGGTGCGGAGGATCTGGTATACGTTGTGGGGGCCTTTCCGTTCTATGGGGTCAAAGCCGGCTTTTTCGGAGTGATCACACAGACGACCCTGGCAAATTTGGACAAAGTGCAGGGCATCATCCTGGAGAACTTTCGGCGTCTGTGTGAGGAGCCTGTCTCCCCGGAAGAGATCGAAAAGGCAAAAAACATGGTCATCACTTCCCATCGCATGGGACTGGAGAGTCAGGATGCTCAGGCAATGAGCACAGTGGTCAACGAAGTTCTCGGCTTGGGTTGGGAGTATGATCGCAAGTATATTCAGCTGATTCAAGGGGTCAAAGTCGAAGATGTTCAGAGAGTGGCCAGGCGATTGCTGCCAAACACCCTGATTGTGAGGACTGTTCCTGAGAAACCGGTGGAGATTCTCACACCTCTGCCTTCCAAGAATGACATCCAGGTGCGCTGACAGGCCGACGACCGGGAAGGGAGGTTGCAAGTTACGAAGCAGCGAATGTCACCTGCGGGATTTGAGGCATATGTAATCCTTGCCGTTGAGCTCGCAACGGGCAATGCGCCCGGCTTCCTCGAGCTTCCTCAGGGAATGGTCGATTTCTTCCTGTAACGTTCCAAGGGATGCCGCCATTTCAGCGGGAGTGCAGGGGCGCCTTCCTACCAGATGCACGATTCTGCTGGTGAGACTCGCGTCCGATTTGTCTCCCACCGCCCCCTGGAATTTACCGATGATGTCGGTCACCTTGTCCGGGAAGAACAGGGAGGCCTTTTTCATGGCCTCCGGAGAAAGCCCCTTCACCCCGGGATCTGCGGGTGGGCGTACCACTGTGTTGAGCTCCACCCGGTCCGGCTTGAGCTTCCTCAGAATCCGGCTGATGCCATCAAGCGACTCCCGATGATCATTGAATCCCGATACGATCATCACCTCCATGTGGAGCTGGCCTTTATACTCTCTTCTGAAGGCCTGCAACCCCTCCAGGAACAAAGAGAGGCTCAGGTCCGGATGTGGCCGGTTGATCCGCTGAAAAACGGCGTCGGTAGCCGCATCCAGTGAAGGCACAACTCGATCCGCCACCGCCAGGTCTTTCCTCACTCCTGAATCCCAGAGAAGGGAGCCGTTGGTGAGCACAATGAGGGGCAGCGAAGGAAATCTCTTTTTGACGGCCCGGATCAGGTCTCCCAGTGGCTCATACAGGGTGGGCTCACCTGCACTGGAAAAGGTGAGGACATCTGTGCCATCGGGGTATCGACTGAAATATGCATCCAGATCCCTCAAAACCGCGTCTGGCTCGACAAACTCGCGCCG
>JAAYUJ010000623.1 GCA_012517775.1 Deltaproteobacteria bacterium | reverse complement strand
GGATCTCGACCCAGGTGAAATGGTCACTTTTCAATGAGTAGGTCGGGATTCCAATCCCGACAGCCGTTGTGCCAAGGTCTCGGGTATGGACACCCGACCTGTAAAGCTATCGTTATCCGGGCTTATTGAGACATCACTGAGGCATCAGATGAAAACCCCGATTTTTGCATTTGTTCATGCAGGCGATAATCCGGTTGGGACTGTCGGTGATTTATAAATATGTCCAATACATAAAATATATTAATTGATTGGCTCGTACAACCGAACTATCCTTGTAAATGTGCTTTCACGCCGGTTTTCTTTTGGAAACCGCTTGAAAGGCGGGAAGGGAAATGGTTTGTCGGCGGGCCTCAAGGTGGCAGGTTCCACCGCTGCGATCAGGGTCTCGTCAGGGCTCTGATTCATGAGAAGGACGATCAAATGGAAACGGTGGGAACCAGATGTCGGCTGCGGAAAAGTCCCATTTCCATGCTGCACAATGGGACTTTGGCCGAAAAAATCGGAAATATATGCACCCTGTTCATAGGGATAGCAGTCAGCCTGCTCTTGAACGGATGCACCGAGCAAAAGCCCAGGTTGTACCGGATGGGTATCCTGTGCGGCCTCGATGTTTTTACGTCTACGATCGACGGCTTCAAGGCGGGTATGACCGAGGCCGGCTATGTTGAAGGGAAGAACATCACATATGATGTGCATAGCACCAATTTTGACTCCACTGCGGAAGAGCACATCCTCCGGAAATTTGTTGCGGATAAGGTCGACGCGATGCTGGTGTTTCCCTCGGAGGTGTCCGTGGCGGCAAAGCACGTCACCGAAGGGACCGGAGTTCCCGTGGTGTTTTGTCAGACGAACATAGAAGGGACTGACTTGATTGAGAATGTTACGGAACCTGGCGGGAATCTCACCGGCGTGCGCTATCCCGGGCCGGACCTTGCTATCAAGCGGTTTGAGATCCTGCACGAACTGGCGCCCCGGGCAAGACGCATTTGGGTTCCTTACTCGACGAAGGTCCTGATTGTGACCGACCAGCTTAAAGCCCTGCGCCCGGTGGCCCGAAGGGCCGGCGTCACACTTGTGGAAGCCCCTGCTGACAGCGCTGAGGATCTCCTGGCAGATTTGGAGAAAAGGGAGAAAGCACCTGATATCGGGATTGACGCAGTCCTGCTCATTTCGGAACCACTCGCCAGAACGCCTCCTGTGTTTGTGAAGATAGGAAAATTTGCGGCTGACCATCGAATACCCATAGGAGGAGTTCTATATTCCCTGGAAGGGTATTCAACTGTTTTTGGGGTAGCGACGGACAATATCGCGGTAGGCAAGCAGGCAGCAAGACATGCACACAAAGTGCTGAGCGGTATTCCGGCCGGCACCATTCCTGTAGTCTCGGCAGAGAGCTATTTCCAACTCAACCATACAGTGGCGCAGGCCCTCGGTTTGAGTGTCCCTGAAGGGCTCTTGAAGCAAGCGGACGAAGTCATTCGTTAGCGAGTTTTCGACACAGGTCGTCCATCCAAGTGTTTTGGGCAGATTCTCACAACTTCTCAATAATAGGTCAGAATTCCAATCCCAATGCTCATCGAGAAAGCAATCATCAACCTCCCAAGGAGCGGGGAAATCAAGGGGCTTCCCGCTCTGAATCGCCGAAGGAGTGGTGGAGAAGGCGCATGAAGTCTTCGAGGGAGATATTCCCGCATGGTCCAAGGCTGAGCAGAATCTTGGCGACGGCTTTTTTTTCGCTGAGTGCAGTGTCACTACTCCTCTACAGTGGTTTGCAAGCTTTCTATCACTTCAAGACCCAGGAAGCCTTGATTTCAAGCAAGCAGCAGATCGTTGCT
>JAAYUJ010000622.1 GCA_012517775.1 Deltaproteobacteria bacterium | reverse complement strand
TGGACAAACGTTTTTTGAAGAGGAGGATATTTAAATGGCAAAAGTAATTGGAATCGATCTTGGAACCACCAACTCGGTGGTTGCAATTATGGAGGGAAAAGAGGCCAAGGTGCTTACAAATTCAGAAGGGGGTCGAACGACGCCTTCCATGGTCGCGTTTACCGACAGCGGCGAGCGCCTTGTGGGACAGGTTGCAAAGCGTCAGGCAATCACAAACCCGGAGAACACCATTTTTGCAGTGAAAAGGCTCATAGGCCGGAAATACGACACCAAGGAAGTGGAGCAGGACACCAAGGTTCTGCCATACAAGATCGTTAAGGCTTCCAATGGTGACGCTCATTTGCGCATACGCGGCCGGGACTACAGTCCGACCGAGATTTCCGCCTTTATTTTAATGAAGATGAAACAGACCGCTGAGGATTATCTGGGAGAGAAGGTCACGGAAGCGGTCATCACCGTCCCGGCTTACTTCAATGACAGTCAGCGCCAGGCTACCAAGGATGCTGGAAAAATCGCCGGGCTCGAGGTGCTTCGCATTATCAACGAACCTACGGCCGCATCTCTCGCATACGGGCTCGACAAGAAAAAAGATGAGAAGATTGCCGTCTTCGACCTTGGGGGAGGAACCTACGATATTTCCATCCTGGAGATCGGGGAAGGTGTGTTCGAAGTCAAGTCCACCAATGGGGATACACATCTCGGTGGCGAGGATTTCGATCAGCGCATCATTGACTGGCTCGCCGGCGAATTCAAGAAGGATTATGGAATTGATCTCCGCACCGACAAGATGGCTCTGCAACGCCTGAAGGAGGCGGCTGAAAAGGCCAAGATGGAACTGTCCACCACCATGGAGACCGAGATCAATCTTCCTTTCATTTCGGCAGACGCCTCCGGCCCGAAGCACATGACAATCAAGCTCACAAGGGCAAAATTCGAATCCTTGGTTGACGATCTCATTCAACGGTTGGTTCCTCCCATGGAGCAGGCATTGCGGGATGCGGGTCTTTCGCGGAACCAGATTGACGAGGTCATTCTTGTGGGAGGTATGACCCGTGTGCCTCGCGTACAGCAGAAGGTTCAGGAATTCTTCGGCAGGGAGCCACACAAGGGGGTGAATCCCGACGAAGTGGTCGCAGTGGGTGCCGCAATCCAGGCGGGGGTTCTCAAGGGTGACGTCAAAGACGTCCTGCTTCTCGATGTGACGCCGCTCTCCCTTGGAATTGAAACACTCGGCGGTGTGATGACCAGGCTCATCGACAGGAACACAACCATTCCCACTCGTAAGAGTCAGATCTTTTCCACGGCGAGCGACAATCAGACTGCAGTTTCCATCCATGTCCTTCAGGGCGAAAGGGAAATGGCCTCGAACAACAAGACATTGGGCCGGTTTGACCTTGTGGGCATCCCCGCGGCTCCGCGTGGTATTCCTCAGATTGAGGTAACCTTTGATATCGACGCCAACGGAATTGTCCACGTTTCAGCCAAGGACATGGCGACTCAAAAGGAGCAGTCCATTCAGATCACGGCGTCGAGCGGTCTGAGTGAAGAAGAGATCAAAAATCTTATCAAGGAAGCTGAATTGCACTCGGCGGAGGACAAGAAGAAACGAGAGCTTGTCGAAACGCGCAACCAGGCCGACACTCTCATATACAGCACCGAGCGCACCATGCGCGACATGGGGGACAAGATCGACGCCAGGACCAAGCAGGACATAGAGACTCAGATTGAGGCCCTGAAAAAAGTGATGGAGCGCGATGATATAGATGCCATCAAGGGACAGATGGACCAACTGATGCAAGTTTCCCACAAGGTGGCGGAAGAGGCTTACAAAAGGGCTTCCGAACAACAGGCCGCGGCAGGCGGTGGAACTGAGGGAACTGCAGCCGAATCCCGGAAGAAGCCTGACGAGGATGTGGTGGATGCCGATTTCGAGGAAGTAAAAAAATAGAGTTACTTGTTGATTGTATTGTGGCGATATGCTTTAAGGGCACGGGTTACCTGTGCCCTTAACGTGTTTTTTGGACTGATTTCTCCGACGGACCGCCAGCCTCGGGATGGCCTGAAGTCTCCCTGAGAGGTTCCCCATGATCAAAGACACTTTTTCTTGTTGTATGTGCCTGCTTCTGATGACTGTTTTAATGGGTTGCGGCCCGGTCTCCCCCGCTCCCGAAGAGTTCTCGCCTTCGCCGTCGATGATGGGCACCTCTCCCAAGCAGGCAGAAGCATTGCTGAAGCAGGCTGAAGACGCAGAGAGGGCGGGCAGGATCGACGCGGCGATTCCCATCTGGGAGAAAGTGGCTCAAAACTATCCCAACACCCCTGCCGCAGCCCGCTCCTTCTACAGGCTCGGCAAGCTCTACGTGGATCGGAACCAGCCTGACAAGGCCCTTCAATACCTCGACTACCTCCTGTATGCATATCCCAGGTGGGAGGAGGGAAATCTTGCCCGGTTGGAGAGGCTTCGGGCCATGAACCTTGCCGGCAGGAAGAAACAGATCATGAAGGAGGCCATACCATTGTGGGAAGCTTCCAGGGGGAATCCTGAAATCCTTTTCCGGTTGAGCCTGTTGATGGCCGATGTCTACAGGAGTGATGGAGAGCCGGAGACGGCTTTCGAGTGGGTTTCAGCAGGGTTGAGCAGCGCTCGAACTCCTGATGAGAGGAATGCTCTTGCCCAAACAGCCATGGAAGTCCTGAAGGATGCCAATGAAGGAACGGTTCAGAAGCTTTACAAGAAAAATCCTTCACCGTTCATGGCTGCATTTCTCGAGTACCGTCTGGCACAGATTGAATCCGAGAAGGGGCGGAGCGACAGGGCACGTGAGCGGATGGAGGAACTCCTGCGCCGGAATCCTCAGCACCCGGTAGCCTCGGAGATCCATCTCTCCAAGAGGGGGACCGGCGTTGCCGCCACGCCGGCCATCACGCCATCCACCCCCTTGAATCCCAACCGAATCGGTTGCCTCGTACCTCTCAACGGCCCTTATGCCAAGTACGGTCGACTCGTCGTGAGGGGGATATCCATGGCGATAGAGGATTGGAATGCCACACATCCCGACCGGCAGTTGTCCGTTGTGGTGAAGGACGCTCAAACGGAACCCGAACTCGCTGTCAAGTCATTGGAGGAGTTGGTGAATCAGGAAGGAGTCATGGCAGTGATCGGTCCTCTCGGAGCTCAGTCCACCAAGGCTGTGTCTCCGGTGGCAGGCAAATACCATGTCCCGATTCTCACTCTCACTCACAGGGATGAGGAGATTCCTGAGAACCCTTTTGTTATCCATGTGTTTCTCGACAACCGGGATCTCGTCAAGGCACTCGTGCGATACTGCAGGGAAAAACTGGGATACAGCCGTTTTGCCACCCTTTATCCCGACGATCGCTACGGTCAGAAACTGTCCAAGGTTTTTGCCGATGTCGTTCAGGAGTTGGGAGGCAATCTGCTCGCCAGTGTCTCCTACAAGGAAAAGAGCACCGATTTCAAGGAGCCGATTCAGAAACTCGTGAACATCGCCAAGAAAAACGTTCCGCCGACAGGTGTGGAGTCTACGCCCTTCGAAGCTCTTTTCCTGCCGGATCAGGTGAGCAACGTTTCCCTGATCGCTCCTCAGTTGCCTTACAATAACGTTGTAGGAGCCACTCTTCTGGGTACCAACCTTTGGGGGGAAGCTCCTCTCGTCGAGGTCGGAGGGGTCTATGTGGAACAGGCCGTGTTTGCCGTCGCCTTCTTTGCCGACAGCCGAAAGCCACAGGTTCAGGATTTCAAGACACGTTACGAGGCCGCATATCAGACCGCGCCATCCTATTTGGAAGCCCAGGCATATGATGCCGTCATGCTGTTCGGCCGGGCACGTTTTGACTCTTCGTCCGCAAGCGCCGACCGGAGCACTTTTCTGCGGAACCTCCTGCAGATCAAGCAATATGAAGGCATTGCGGGAAACTATTCCTTCTCACCTGACGGAAGTCTGGCTCGAGACTATCAGTTGCTTCAGGTGCAGAACGGACAGTTGATCCAGATTTCCCGTTGACGGAAAATCCACCGCCATTGTGTGAGCGCGGCGGGAGAGGTGGAGGAGAAGATCATAAAGAATTCCCCCCGATCATCCGATGAGTATCTTGACAAAAAGCGATTTAGACCTATAATCCCATTTGATTGAAGGTAAGAGGTGCTGGCGCGGTGCGTTGAACGAAACGTTCAAGGGAGGTCTACCAGAAATGCCGATCTATGAATATGAATGCTTAAAGTGTGGGAAGACAATCGAGGCTTTGCAGAAATTCTCTGATCCACCACTGACCCGATGTGATTGCTGTGACGGTCAACTGCACAAACTCATTTCCATGAGTACTTTCCACCTCAAAGGGTCGGGTTGGTATACCACGGATTATGCCGGGAAAAATCAGAGTACCAGCTCACCCGCAAGTACCGAGGCATCCAAATCGGAGAAATCTGAAAAGAAGGAATCCAGTTCCAGCGAATAGAGTCGGAAGGGATTTCAAGGCTTGTTAAATTATGTAAATTCGATAGATTCAGCAGGCTTATCGTGATTGTACGTTAGTGTTTCCGGCCATGCGTTATTGAGGCGGGCATCCAATGCCCGCTTTTTTTGTTGCGTACGCACAAACGTTTTGGAATATGGGCATCCTCCATGTGAAGCCATACGTGAAAGAGAACTCGGAATTCAACATGAGCAAGGGATTACTCATTGTTTTTACGGGTAATGGAAAGGGCAAGACGACCGCAGCCCTGGGTATGGCACTCAGAGCCGCCGGCCACGGCATGAGAACACTCATTCTTCAATTCATCAAGGGGACATGGCCCTACGGTGAACTGGAGGCCATTGAAAGACTCGAAGAAATCACCATTTGTCCCCTCGGGACCGGTTTCACCTGGAAAAAGGAGAACCTCGACGAAGACCGCCAACTGGCCATTTCAGGCTGGCAGAGAGGAGCGGCTGAAATCCGCAATGCCCGCTATGACATGATCATCCTTGACGAGCTGAATGTCGTGTTTTCCTATAACCTCCTCCATGTCGATGAGGTGCTTCCGGTTCTTCAGACCAGACCACCGAAACTCCACGTGGTTCTGACCGGTCGGAATGCTCCACCGGAAATCATCCAGGCAGCCGACCTGGTGACGGAAATGCGCCAGATCAAACATCCTTACCATGATTCGGGTATTCGAGCCCAGAAAGGCGTTGAGTACTGAGACTGCCGAATGGCTGCGAGAGGGTTCACCCCTGGCCGACGTGAAAGAGAGTGAGAACCGGGAATCGATGTCTGAAGACGAAAAAAGAAAGAGTCTTCAAAAACTATATCATTCAATCCAGGAAGATCCAGACTACCGGAATGAGAGAATGGGTGATGTTTTTGTGCCGGGGAGGGGTGGCTGCGCAGATGGCTGCCTGGTTTTCGTGGGTGAGGCTCCGGGGAGGGAAGAAGAGCTTCGTGGGATTCCCTTCATCGGCCAAGCGGGGAGAAATCTGGACACTCTTTTGGCCGGGGTTGGTCTCGACAGGGAGCGTGTATTTATCACGAACCTGTTGAAATATCGGCCGGTAAACGGAGCGGGGGGCAACAGGACTCCTTCGAGCCAGGAAAGCCGTCGTGCCCTGCCCTACCTTCTGGAGGAACTGAGAATCCTCTTGCCCTCTCTTGTCGTGTGTCTGGGGCTTTCCCCAGCAAGGCCCCTTCTTGCTCAGCCAGGCTTGAAAATGTCTCGAAGCAATGGAATTCTCTTCAGGGAACACGGCTTGAGAATTTTTGTGACGTTTCACCCCTCACCACTCAATTACAGCATTCCCAAAAAGAGAGAAGCCCTTTGGGATGCGTTCAGACGTCTCAGGGAGATTTCCAGCGGGCCATCTCACTGTCATTCCTCATAATTCCTCCTTGTTTCCTGGTGTATGCAAGCAATTTTTCATAATCAGCCGGAAGCCGGAAAAGCTATCGTCAATAGAACAGATCGTTCTCGGGCAAATCATAGAGCCTTCGAATCTCCGAGATGAGGGTGTCAGGAAGATAGCGGCCCCAGAGTTTGATGGGAAGGGTGTCAATTTGTGTCTTGGGACTGAAGCCCACGGCAAAGAGATACTCCAGGAGGAACTCCACGTTGGTTGGAATGTACCCCTTGTATATCTTGTTATCCCTTTGTGCGAGAATCCGCTCCTCGTGGATGCTGTTACCCAATTCCGATTCAACCAGATCGGGGTAGTTGGTGAGAATGAGCTCAATGCTTATCCTGTTTTCCGCACCCTCAAGGAGGGGCTCCAGGCCTTGAGCCAGAACCGCCTGTGAAATCCCACGGTCGAGGTATTTCTCCCAGCTTCTCGTGTCTCGATACCTGCGGCAGACCGTTTCCGGGTCCCACGTGATCTCAAGGATTAGACTCCTTGCCTCGTATTTCCCGTGATATTCTTCGCGTGCTATTATGGGGTAATCCGAGTTTCCGGAAAGCTTATTCTCCAGAATGGTGAGAGTCTCGTCATCTCCAACGATCTTCATTCCACCCACATCGAAAATCGTAAGATCCTCCTTGCTGAACTCGATGGTTCCTTCCATGAAGCTCCTGGATATGGCAGTTTCCGCGTTCATGAACTCCCGAACCATCTCTTCGGCGGGAGTGACCAGCATCTGAAGAGGAATTCCAAAGGCCGTCGCTCGGTCCTCGGCCATTCTGCGGGCCTTGTTCTGGACAACCTGGAATATCCAGTTGGCGATTTTACGATTGGCCTTTTCAGCAATTCTTCTGGGTCGCTTGATTCGGTAGAGACCGATGAGGTGGTCTTCTTCATCCAGACACATCACGCCGTTGATGGGCGCTTCCAGGTAGAAGTAATCGGGCTTCTCTCTATAGAGAAGAAACAGTTCCTCCATTCGGGGAGTCATATGGCAGTTCCCCTTGCACAGGGCATTGCGCAGCTCCCCCTTGGAATGGATGCGTTGCGCCCGGAAAGGCTCCCTGTAGACCATGGACAACAATTCCCCGGCTATGACCTCCATGGTCTCTCCCAAGACGTATCCATCACAGATGAATATCTCGGTCAACCTCAGTGCGTCGGTCGACTTCGGTCGACCACAGAACCATCTTCTTGCTATTTCAAAGAGCTCGTCACGATGTATGAACGATGTCAGATACACTTTTCCAGTTCCCTTCGGAAGGTGCCCTGCTTTTCATTCCGTCCTGCTTCTTAATGATATACCTTATACCAATCGTGAAGCCAAATACCACGATTAATAAGATGAATCCCGGACCTCTTCAATGGAATACCGGAGGCGATTTTTCCCTTTATGGGAAAAGCAACGTTTGACAATATTACTCCTCGAGAGGAGGATTC
>JAAYUJ010000621.1 GCA_012517775.1 Deltaproteobacteria bacterium | reverse complement strand
GGAAAATGCCCATTCCCATCTGTTCGGTCTTTTTGGGCAAGGAAGGAAAGATTGTGCCCGTTCGTTTCAGGGACACGGATACAGAGCTTCCCGTCAAAGATCCCGAGGGCTTGAAGAAGGTCTTTCCGAGGACACTGGCGAAGAACAGGAACATTGTGCTGGAAGCGTTTCCCGACGATTCACTCTCCGAGGTTTCGGGAAAGAGGGTGGCTGTACTCTTTTCTGGAGGTCCGGCTGCCGGAGGTCACAATGTGCTGGTAGGATTGAAAGCCGCTTTGGGCAGAAAGAATACGCTCCTGGGAGTCAGACGGGGACCGAAGGGATTGATCAGCGGAGATGTTTTCGAAATCACACCGGATGCATTGCAAAGCATTTTGAATACGGGCGGGTTTGATTTTCTCGGGACTGACCGGACCAAGATCAAGTCAAAGGACCAATTTGAGAAAGTCAAAGAGACTGTCGTGAAGAACAATCTGGATGGACTCATCGTGGTCGGTGGCGACGACTCCAACACCAATGCGGCCTTTCTTGCCGAGTACTTCGAAGAGGAGGGAATCTCCTGCAATGTGATCGGCATTCCCAAAACTATCGACGGGGATATGGCGGTCGGCAAGTACCTCCCCATCAGTTTTGGATATGACACGGCCACAAAGATCTACTCGGAGCTTGTGGGCAATCTCACTCAGGACGCAGCTTCCGCTGTGAAGTACTGGCACTTCGTGAAGCTTATGGGCCGCACTGCAAGCAAAATCACCCTGGAGGTCGCACTCCAGACCAAACCAGCCATTGCGCTGATCTCCGAGGAGATAGCCGAGAAGAACATGTCCCTCGACGACATCGTGGATTCCATCGTCCGAGTCATCACCGAAAGGAGGCTTAAGGGAATCAATCACGGTGTCATTCTAATTCCCGAGGGTCTCATCGAATTCATTCCGGAGATGAGGAATCTCATCCAGGAACTGAACAAGGTTTTGGCTGAGTATGAGCGGGACATTAGAGATCTTCCCACACTCAGAAACAAGCTGGAATTCATCTACCCGCTCCTCACCCCTCAGTCGGCTCAATTGATGGCATCCCTCCCCGATGATATCGAAGAGATGCTCATCTTGGATCGTGACGATCACGGCAATGTGAAGGTTTCGCAAATCGAAACGGAAAAACTGCTCATCGAGAAGATCCGATACAAGGTATCCGAATTGAAGCGTCATCCGGACAAGTATTTCGGGATGAGTGGGGGGAGGATTGCGGCTGCTCCCGATCAGATTGAAAAGATCAAGAGCATGAGCCTCTCGACTCAGTCCCATTTTCTCGGCTACGAGGGCCGCTGCGGAAAACCCACCCTTTTCGACGCCACATTTGCATTCCATCTTGGTCTCACCGCAGGATCCCTCGTGCTGGACGGTAGGACAGGTTACATGGCTGCCGTCACTGATTTTGACAAGGGGGGGCGTATCCTGGCCCTCCCCCTGGTGGGGCTCATCACGAGTGAGCTGCGTAAGGGGAAAGAGGAGCATGTCATCGAGAAGTCTCTCGTGAAGATGGATTCCCCCTCCTTCCAGGCTTTTGCCCGGAACCGGGAGCGGTGGGCAAAGGAGGACCTTTTCAGCAGCCCGGGGCCCGTCCAGCACTGGGGGCCCACCCGCAAGCAGATCCCCATTTCCGTTGCAGCCGATCAGGGCTATGAGACTTTTATATCATTCGACCTGGGAGAAGAACGGGCTCCAGAGCTCTAGATGGAGCGCTTCGATACAGGCGAAGTCATCCTGAAGGGACGGCCCAGGAGGATTTCCGCGGGCCGTCCCGTGTCGGATTGTATGATCTTCAGCGACTTCCTTCAATTGGGCTCATTTTGATGGGTTTGTCGTAGTGCCACTGGAAGAAAACCTCCCCTCCCTCCGTGAAAAGACGCACCCCTGTTTCCGAAATGATTTCATTTCCGTTGATCTTCCAATTTTTCCAACCGATATACTTTTTGTCGCGCCCGGAGTCCTTGGTGCGATAGAAATAGAGAGCATAACGACCGTCCCGTTTAATGAGCCAGAATTCCACGGGGTTGGTGTCCGTTTCCGATCTCTTGGCGATGAACCGCGGCCAAATGCATTGCCAGCCGCCCAAGAGGATGGGATCGGGCTCTTTGAGAACCTTGCAATACACCTTGGGAAGGCCCTCGACATCGCTGGATTTGATGTTGGCCGCATGGGCCAATGCCGCCCACATAGTGAATGACAGGAAGACCGCAATGTTCAGAAGGATGATGAGAGTTCTTTTCATGATTCTCCTCCATTGGTGGTGATTGTGCCTTCTGGTTTCACCGGGTACCGCAATCATCTTTAGACTAGTCTTTTTTGATCGTTTCGCAAGAAATCAGATGATACTGTCTTTGTCATTATCGGAAAATGTCCGGACCACGATAAGATCCGCTCACTGGCTGCTGAATTGAACAAGCAAAGGGGATCCATGGAGATAACGTGTCTTGGTGCTGTTCGATCGGTTACGGGTTCCTGTTTCCTCCTGGATAACGGCAGGAAATACATCATCGATTGTGGGCTGTTCCAGGGAGGAAAGCACCTGGAGGCCTTAAACCGCCAGGCATGGGGATTCAATCCCAGGGAGGTTGCTGCTCTTTTCTTGACTCACGCCCATGTGGATCACTGTGGTCGCATCCCCAGGCTGGTGCGGGATGGATTTCAGGGGAAGATCTATTCAACTCAGCCAACGGCCGAGCTTGCCGGGATTCTGCTCCTGGATTCGGGGCATATTCAGGAAATGGAAGCCGAATGGCAGAACCGCAAGAAGCGGAGGCGCGGACAGCGCGATGTGGAGCCTCTATACACCGTCAGGGACGCGGAAGCCTGTCTGCCCCTCTTTGAGTCCATCCAGGAAGATGAAGTGGTCTCTTTCGAGGAGGAGCTCAAGGTCTGCTTTCGAACTGCAGGGCATATTCTCGGTTCTTCCATCCTGGAAGTGTGGGCAGGACCACCCGCCTCACCTCACAAAGTGGTCTTCAGCGGTGACCTTGGGCAGAAAGGACAGCTCATCGTACGGGATCCTCACTTCGTGAAATCCGCGGATACGGTTTTTGTGGAGTCCACCTACGGCAACAGGAATCACAAATCCTTTCAGGAAAGCAAGAAGGAGCTGCTCGAAGCGATCCTGTTCAGCTATGAGCGCAGAGAGAAAGTGATGATTCCAGCCTTTGCCGTGGCGCGAACCCAGGAGATCCTCTACATCCTCGGAGAATTTTTCCGGGAGAAGCTCATCCCTCCCATGCCCGTCTATCTGGACAGTCCGCTTGCCATCGCAGCAACAGAGATCTTCCGGCGCATGAGGGCTTTCTATGACGAAGATGCCATGGAAATCGTGAAAAACGGCCAGGACCCTCTGAATTTTCCAGAGCTCATTTTGTCCAGGACGACGGAAGACTCCATGGCGATCAACCAGCATACGGGCCCGGCCATCGTCATTGCCGGCAACGGCATGTGCTCCGCCGGCAGAATCAAGCACCACCTGAAGCACAACCTGTGGAGACCGGGAGCATCCCTTGTGATTGTCGGGTTCCAGGCGGAGGGGAGTCTGGGAAGAAAAATCATCGAGGGGCAAAGGTCAGTCCGGATCTTTGGGGAAAACGTCCTCGTAAGGGCAAAGGTTTTTACTATTGGAGGCTTCTCAGCACATGCCGATCAGTCCGTCCTGCTGGAGTGGCTGGGTCAGTTTGAAAACCCCGATATGCATGTGCATGTGATCCATGGTGAGGAAAGCACAAGCGAGATGTTTGCCAGGCTTGTCAGAGACAGGCTGGGGCTGGCAGCGCGCGTGCCTCACCTCGGGGAAGTCATCTCCCTGGCCCCTGTGAGTCCGGAGGTCAGAAAAGCGAGGGCTGGGGCGGCTGCTCTGAAGCGCCATCTGTCTGAAGTCATCAGGAGAAGCGAACAGATCAGGAGCCTCATCGAGGAAGCCCCCAGTGTCCTATCCCCATTGGCTCTCGAACAACTGCAACAGGAGTTGGCTGCCACGGAAAATCGACTGGCATCAATCCTGCGGGAGGCCGGCGGCAGGCGGAAGAATTAGGAGAGCGGAGAGACACAAAGGAACACATGGCTCGACTAACGCCTCTTCTCAGGAGTTCACATCTCTGATGTAGCTGCGAATGGGCTGGTGCGCTCCGGGTGCGGCAGCCAGCAGATGCCCTTCAATCCTCTGTTTTTCTAAAAAGTCACTCAGATGGAAGTCTGAGCCCTCCAGGGTGCAGATCTTGCCACCTGCCGCCTCAAGGATGATCTGTGCGGCGGCGAGATCCTGATAGGAAACATGGGCAAGAAGCGCTCCTTCTGCTCTTCCCCGGGCTACATAGCAGATATGAGCTCCCGTGGATCCCAGGTTTCTGATTTTTCCCGGAAAAGTCGAACGATAATGATTGTGGAACCTGGAGTACGTCAGGAGCAGGCTTTCATTGTCGATTCCAGCCGGTTCGGGAATCTGCATGATTTCACTTCCCCAGTAGGCTTTCTGCCCCGCCTGAGCGAAGAAAATGTCTTTTGTCACAGGCATATAGAAAACCCCGAAAACGGGCCAGAAGTTCTCCAGAAGAGCCAGGGAGATTCCCCATATGGGAATACCAGCCTGATAGTTGGCAACCCCGTCCAGGGCATCATAAATCCAGAGATATCCCTTTTCTCCATGAACGTAATCTTCCCGCGGCAATGCGTCGCCGAACACGCCATGGCCGGGAAAGGTCGATTCCAGGCGACTCCTGAAAAGATCAACCAGGCGCAGTTCAGCTTCCGTCACCAGTTCTGCATCGAACTTCACGGAAGGATCTCCATTGCCGTAGTAGCGCAGGGCTTCTTCCCCGGCTTGGCGAACAGTCTCCATTGCAAACCGGGTCAATTCTGTGATGTCCAAACTTGCTGATTCAACCATTTCTCCTCCTCATGGAAAAACCGCGATAGTATGATATGAGGGGTCAGCTTCCCCAAATCTCCCTGGCAGGTATGTTAGCAAAGCGCTTGGATGTAGCAAGTTCAAAATGGAGTGCCGGGGTATTTGGACGGTCTTTCCGGGAAAAAACAGGAAGGATAATGTTTGGGATGAGGAGCGAAACAACATGCTCCATGAGAATTCAAAGTGTGGGATGATAGAATGACAATTATCACCCTGTTGACAGATTTCGGGCTTGAAGACGGTTATGTGGCAAGCATGAAGGGGGTCATCCTCGGGATATCCCCCGACGTTCGCCTGGTAGACATCTCCCATTTGATTGTTCCTCAGGGAATACGCAGTGGAGCCTTTGTCCTTTCAAGCACCTACGATTGCTTTCCCAGGGGAACGATTCACGTGGCCGTCGTGGACCCTGGTGTGGGAACCGCCCGAAACGCGATTGCCCTCAGGACTCCGGATTATTTGTTTATCGGTCCCGACAACGGGCTTTTCTCCTGGGTCATGCGGAAAGAGTCCAAATGGGAGTGTCGTACTCTTGAGAACCCCGCCTGCTTCCGATCCGAGATTTCGATGACTTTTCATGGACGTGACATCTTTGCTCCCGTCGCCGCTCATCTGGCTGCAGGCTTTTCGTGGGAAATGCTCGGAGGAATGTGTCAGCCGCAGATGGGCGAGTGGGCTGCTGTCCGGCATGAGGAGGGTGGGCTGTTCGGCGAAATCATCCATCTGGATCATTTCGGAAACGCCATAACCAACATAACGTATCGTGATCTGGATGCCATGATGCTGGAACGGGATCATTGTCTGAAAGTGAAGAATACGATGGTGCCCGTAATGCACACCACTTACGGTGAAGTGAAAAAAAACGTTATCGTCGCTCTCATGGGGAGCAGCGGCCACCTTGAAATTGCAGTCAATCGTGGCAGCGCGGCTCAGGTGCTG
>JAAYUJ010000011.1 GCA_012517775.1 Deltaproteobacteria bacterium | reverse complement strand
TCCCCTTAAACATGGTTGGTCATACTGCTCCGGCTGTTCTCCGTGGGGCTTTTCAAGATATCCACGGCCTCCCTCACAAAAGCAGGGGCACTATACCATCATCTCCCACTCATCCCAATGAAATTCTCACCCGGGAATCCTATCGCCCCACCTCTCCCTCCACGGCCAAAACTCCTCCCACCACATGAGAATACTCTTCTCCTTGCCCTTCGTGGTAAAGGAGACGGTCTGCAACGCCCCGGCACAAAACTAGTCTGCTGTCGCTTCCCCCTCGGCGCCGTTCACATCCGGGAGCACGGCTTCCATCAAAGCACCCGTGTGCTGCAACCGAAGCCGTCCGTCCACAAGGCGAAGGGTGCGGTGCATCATGGCAGCGAGTTCCGGATTGTGGGTGACGATCACCATGGTGAGCCCGAGTTCTTCGTTGAGGGACACCAGCAGTTCATGAAGGGTCCTGCCGGTGCGACTGTCCAGATTGCCGCTGGGCTCATCGGCCAAGAAGAGGCTCGGCCGGAGAAGCAAGGCCCTCGCCACGGCGACACGCTGCTGCTCGCCTCCCGAGAGCTCCCCGATGCGATGCCTCAAGCGGTGGCCCAGTCCCAGCTTGTTCAACAGCACTTCCGACTGTGACTCCACTTCCCCCTTTTGAAGACCGCCAATGAGGCCGGGCATCATGACGTTTTCAAGGGCGTTGAACTCGGGCAGCAGATAGTGAAACTGGAAAACGAACCCGATGTGTCGATTCCGGAACCCGGCAAGCTCCTTTTCATCCCACAGAAAGACATCCCTGCCGCCGTAGAGGACCTTGCCGCTGGTCGGCTTCTCGAGAGTGCCGAGTATATGGAGGAGGGTGGACTTGCCTGCCCCTGAAGCTCCCACAATGGCAATCCGTTCCCCTTTCCTGATGACAAGATCCAGATCCCGGAACAGCTCGATGGACTGAGGGCCACTGCCGAACACCTTGGAGAGTCCAAGGGTGTGCACTTCGATGGGTTGTCCGTCGTTATTCATACCGAAGCGCCTCTGCCGGGTCCAGTTTTGCAGCCTGCCGTGATGGATACAATGTGGCGACGAGACTCAGCATAACCGCCGCGAGGGCGATCATCGCCACATCCAGCGTCTCCACGTTCACCGGGAGTGTTTTGATACCGTACACGACCTCGGGCAATTCGATAAACTGGTACTTCTTAAGAAGAGCACAGAGTACGAATCCTCCCAGAATACCGAGGAAAGTCCCGGAAATGCCGATCATCAGGCCTTCAACCACAAAGATCTTCCTGACACTGGCTGTTGTTGCTCCCATGGTTTTCATGATGGCAATATCCCGTGTCTTTTCCATCACCAGCATGATGAGGGAACTGACGATGTTGAAGGCGGCAACCAGGACGATGAGGGTCAGAATGATGAACATCACCACCTTTTCCAGCTTGAGCGCGGAAAAGAGGGCCTGGTTCATCTGCATCCAGTCCCTTACCCAGAAAGGGCTCCCCAGACTGCCCTGCAGATCCTCGGAAATGTCTCTTGCCTTGTAGATGTTGGAGATCTTCACCTCTATGCCGAGAGCCACATCACCGATGCCCAGAAACTGCTGAGCCACCGGAAGATTCACGTAAGCAAGGGTATTGTCGTATTCGTACATCCCCGATTCAAAAATTCCAACCACCTGGAAAAGCTTGCTCCTGGGCACCTGGCCCATGGGTGTGAGGCGTCCCACGGGTGAGATGATCGTGATCCAGTCCCCCTGCCGAATGCTGAGATGATTTGCCAACTGCTTGCCAATGATGATCCCCGGATGGGAATCGGGTGAAGAAGAATCGGAAGACTTGCCAAGGTCCTCAACATTTCCCCGCTCCATGGTCTTCTGGAGATTGATTACCCGCAGCGCCGTGCTCAGGTCGATTCCGCGGATAACCGCCCCGGAAACACTCCTGCCTGAACTCACCATCACTTGGGTATGCACAAAGGGCGTGGAAGCTTCAACCCCAGGCTGCTCCTGGATTTGAGACATGACTTCCTGGTAGTTGGGGATGGTTCCGTTGAAGCTCATCACCATGATGTGGGAGGTGATTCCGAGGATCCGGTTGCGCACATCATCCTGGAAGCCGTTCATGACGCCGAGAACGACGATAAGGGCCATTACCCCCACCGCAACACCGGCGATGGAAATAAGGGTGATGAGTGAGATGAATGTCTGGCGGCGCTTTGCAAAAAGGTAGCGCAGGCTGACGAAAAACTCGAAATTCATGTGACCTTCAGATCTTTTTCTCAGGTCTCAGGTGGGGAAACAAAATGACATCGCGAATAGACGGCGAGTCAGTAAAAATCATGACTATCCGGTCAATGCCGATTCCTTCTCCTGCAGCAGGGGGCAGGCCATATTCCAGGGCCCGAATATAATCCTCGTCCATTTCATGAGCTTCTTCATCTCCCGCCTGGCGAGCCTCGATCTGAGACTGAAAACGCTCCCGCTGGTCCCTCGGGTCGTTCAGCTCGGAAAACGCATTGGCGATTTCCTTTCCGGCAATGAACATCTCGAATCGGTCCACAACGGTGGGATCCTCATCGTTTCGCCGTGAGAGGGGGGAAACATCCAGGGGATAATGGGTGATGAAAGTGGGCTGGATGAGCCTGGGTTCCACGGTCACGTCGAATATTTTGGTGAGGAGCTTGCCGTGGCCTTCAAAGCGCTCAACGGCAAGGCCAAGGGTCCTGGCAAATTCCTCGCATCGCTTCGGATCTTCAATAATCTCTCCAGGAACACCTCCGATCCTCTCGAGGGATTCTGCAAATCGAAGCCGTTTCCACGGGGGGGTGAAATCGATCTGGCGTCCCTGGTATTCCAGTTGGTAGCTCCCTTCATTGATGGACCTGCACAGGAAAGCAAAAAGCTCTTCAGTAACCGTCATCAGGTCTTCATATGTGGAATATGCCTGATAGAACTCCAGCATGGTGAATTCCGGGTTGTGCTGCGTGGAGACGCCTTCGTTCCGAAAATTGCGGTTGAGCTCGAACACCCGATCGAAGCCGCCCACCAGGAGCCTTTTCAGATAGAGCTCCGGGGCGATCCTCAGATAGAGCTCCATGCCCAGAGCGTTGTGAAAGGTCTTGAACGGTTTAGCCGTCGCGCCACCGGGGATGGGCTGCATCATGGGGGTTTCGACTTCCAGGAATCCCTTTCCGGTGAGATACTCTCGGATAGCCTGGATGATCCTCGCTCTCGTGCGGAAAGTCTCTCTTACCGATTCATGGACGATGAGGTCCACATAACGCTGACGGTAGCGGACTTCGATATCCTTGAGGCCGTGGTATTTTTCGGGAAGTGGCCGTAGATTTTTGGTGAGAAGCACCAGTTCCTGCACCAGGAGAGTCAGCTCATCTGTCCGCGTGCGGAAAAGTTGGCCCTTCACCCGCACAATGTCGCCCACGTCCAGCTTTTTGACGAGGCTGTAATTCTCATCTCCCAGGTGGTTCTTCTGGATGTAGATCTGGAGCTTCCCTTCCGCATCCTTGACATGCATGAAGGTGGATTTTCCAAAGGACCGAATGGCAACGATCCTCCCTCCGATCGTGAAAATCTCGGGGTTCGCCTCAAGTTCCTCGTTGGCGCATGATCCAAATCTGCTCAAAAGATCAAGGATGCGATGCGGGACCGGATAGCCGTTGGGAAAGATGGGAATGCCCACCCTTTCGATCTCCTGCGCCTTTTCCATCCGCTCGCGCATGACAACATTCAAGTCTTCCATTTACCGGCAACCCTCAAACCCGATAGTGATGCAGCTTGTCTCCAGCCGTCCCGTCAAGTGGACGAACGTTAGTTGATTTGGCAAGGGACGTCAAGGCATTTCCCCCTATTGTCTCTTCTGCCTGTCTTTCAGAATGCCGGAGATGGAAAAGGCGACGATGAGGACGCCGAGAATAGCGGGAACCCAGTCTCCCTCCTGGTATAGCTTCTGGATGCCGAACGCCAGGAGAGCACATCCAGCCAACAGACAAATCCAGCGGGTTTTCCGATCCATGGTTGCAGCTTCTCCCTTCCTTAGTGAGACCAAATGTCAGTCAGCGGGAACCATCCTGATTTCTTTATTCACTTTGTGTCAGAAACGCAAAGGTTAAAGTCCGGAGAAGAGGTGAACAGGGGAAAGAGTGTTGACAACGGTCAGGAAAAACGAATAATACATTGCCGATCTGATGGAGCTTTCTCTCCCATACGGATGTGCGGAAGGGGCTGCGTCCCTGATCGGATGGCCGGGGGTTGCCGGAGAGGATCGGTTTGGCTTCTGTCCGGTAAGAGTCCTTACGGTGAGGGGGGGCAGAAACCCGGCAGGGGTCGCGTGGAAATGCTTTGAGCCCATATGGGTTTAGCTGCTGCCGTCCGACTCGGACAGACAATCTCGCCTGCTATAGTCGTTATGGCTGAAAGATTGCGTTGGTGCTTCCATACCTCAGTCCGAACGGACTGAGTTTTCCCCTGGCCAAAGGTATCGAAAGTTGATCGAAAAAGGAGATCCCTATTCCTTAATGAGTATATATCAGCGCGCCTGTAGCTCAGTTGGATAGAGCAACGGACTTCTAATCCGTAGGTCCAAGGGTCGAATCCTTGCAGGCGCGCCAATAAAATCAAGGCTTCGCAGGTTTCAACCTGGAAGCTATTTTTCTTTAAGAACGTATTACGAACGTAAACTGCGGTTTTCCTCCCCCTGCCTTTCGCTTTTCCAAGAACGAAATCCGACGATGAACTCCTCGGTAAGATCCAACAGATATGGCGATGAGCATTGGTCATCTTGGGATACGCTGCTATGGTTTCGGGGTGCGCACTGATGTAATGGTCTTCCTGGGGTGTCCATTGGGCAATCGGAGATCGGCGGGAGCCAACTGACCGCATGACTCTTTCTGCAGACTTCCTTGGTGCATGCTGTAGTATGTGTGCGCCCGTGAGGGTGTCCATGCAGACTGAAGGCTGGCGCTATTCTTTTTCGCTCATAGGGAGCCATTACATTGCACACAGTGTGTCTAAAGTAGGTGAAAGTGAGATTCGAAGACGAGAGTCTATGATTTCATGAACCCGGGATGCTTTATCCTGGGTTTCTTATTTGTGGCTTCAGAGGTATATGGTAACCCCGGGGCTCAAGTCCTGATCTCCGATGGTACCTGCCGAGATCCCTCGTGCTCTCCTCTTCTTCACAGATTCTCTCCGAGTCCTTACCCGCATCTCATTTGTGCCATTCCCGGCAATCCTGACCGTTCGGATCGATGATGATCTCTTGTCGGGGTTCAGTCTACTGAGAGGAGAAAGCAAGAAAGCTTCTCAGGTTCGATGGATAGCAGGCAATCCTTTACCGATGAGGCATTGTGGATGGCCATCCACTTTGTTGTCTCCCCATAGTAGAAAAGAACCGCTGCTAGATAGAGTGGGACAATTCCAGGTCTCTTGTTCGCATCCCACAATTTTATGAATCAAAAAACGCTTAACGAAAGCTGCTTGGATTACGAAGATCCTGTTAATCGGAGTTCACCTTGGGTGCGATATTCCAAATGTGGCATAAACTGTGCTTTTGCAAGACGCAATTCATTGCCACGGTACAGTAAGTATTCTTGGTGATCCAAATCCGAGGATTTCATTAGATTACCTGATATTGCGTTTGTATCTAATCGAGACTGCGAGGGATCTGATAAGCGTAAAGCAATTGATATCCCTGTCTGATCATGGGCGGGAGTTCGGTTTCATGATGGTTCATGTTTGCGCTGAACAGATTTGCGTAGAACGTATTGCAGGTAAGATACAAGCATTGCGAACAGTGAAGCATCCCCCTTTCCGGTGACGCTGCGGCTTACTGGAACCTTTACTGAGGTGAGTAAGGAGAGAGGATGAATCCTTTTGCAGGGCGAGACTGAGGCAACTGATTCAATGGAACATACCTATTACGACTACTGGGGAAAAGCTCGATTTGGCGGGAAGGATGGCACAGCTTATCACCTCCTGCCATATCACTGTCTGGACGTGGCGGCGGTGGGAAAAGTGTTGCTTGATCTCGACATCTCATTGAATCACAGTCTCACACACATACTGGGAGCAAGAACTCGAACCTTTTTGGCCTGGATTCCTTTTTTTCTCGCCCTCCATGATGTGGGCAAGTTTGCGGAAGGCTTTCAGAACCTCATTTCCGATCTGTTTCATCTCCTGCGAGGAAAGCCGAGCACAAGAGGTTATGCCGTTCGTCATGATGCACTGGGATACGCCCTGTGGAATGACAGTCTCTGGGATAGGACGTGGAAGGAAGGATGGCTGGGAGTTGTGGGTGACGAACGGGAGAAGGGACGATGGGAGCGTCTCTTTGGTTACCTGGTGCGCTCCGTGACTGGGCACCACGGTATTCCCCCCAAGAGGAGAGGTCCCAACAACCAGCAAATATCCGCTGCGATGCATTTCAGTCAAGAAGAGACAGCTGTCGCTGAGATGTTCGCCCGTGACACAGCGAAAATTCTGATGGGCAATTTCGACATGCCCGCGAGGTTCCGGGCTGAGGAAATGCGAACCAGCGTTGCCACTTTCTCGTGGCTTCTGGCGGGGATAACAGTGCTCTGTGACTGGATAGCCTCTGGACATTTCGAGCTTGTTTCAAACCCAATGCCTCTGGTTGATTACTGGCATAACCATGCTCTGCCGCAGGCACAGAAAGCAGTGGCTCAGACGGGCGTTCTCCCGACTAAGGCGTCTTTCTCGGTTTCGTCCTCTTCTCTGTTTCCAGCCATCGAAATACTCACGCCCTTGCAACGACAATCCTCTGACTGTTCCATCCCCGAAGGACCACAGCTTATCATCCTCGAGGATGTTACTGGATCAGGCAAAACCGAAGCGGCACTAATCCTGGCACATCGCCTTATGAAGAAAGGGAATGGCAGCGGCATTTTCATCGCTCTCCCCACCATGGCCACATCTAACGCCATGTACGAACGTCTTGCCGTGTCGTACCAGAGAATGTTTGAAGACGGTGCTGATCCTTCTCTCCTGCTCTCCCACAGCGCACGCCATCTTTCTGCCTCATTCCGGCAGTCGCTGATCCAAGGCAAGAAGGAGATTCGAGATGACTACACAATCGGTGAGGAAACGGCAGGAGCCTATTGCGCGGCATGGCTGGCGGACAATCGGAAGAAATCGCTTCTGGCTGACGTGGGTGTGGGGACTCTCGATCAGGCCCTCTTGGCGGCCCTTCCATCCCGATATCAGTCTCTCCGACTGTTTGGCCTTGCGCGGAACGTGCTCGTCGTGGATGAGGTCCACGCCTATGATCCATACATGCTGACACTTCTCCAAAACCTGCTGCAGTTTCATGCCGCCTTGGGA
>JAAYUJ010000620.1 GCA_012517775.1 Deltaproteobacteria bacterium | reverse complement strand
TGTCACATCCGGCAGGAGAACCAGAAATTCGTCTCCTCCGTAACGTCCGAGAGAGCTCTCCCCCTCGGGAAGGATTTCACTAAGGATGTTCGCTGCGTGCTTGAGAATTTCATTTCGAAGCTCGATCTGCTCCTGCACATTGGAGAGGAACCGCAGGTGAATGATGAAGATGGAAAGGGGAGTCCGACTACGTCTGGCCTTTCTAAAAGAACGATCTAAAAGCGTCTGGATCTGAAAAAAATTGAGAAGCCCAGTGACGGGATCCTGCACGGCGAAGTCTTTTGCTCTTTCGTACGTGAGGCAGTTTTCCATGCAGAGGGCAATCTTCAGGCCGAGCTGCTCCAGCAGGTCCGTTCCATCCCTGGGCCGATACCTGTCCTGGTCGACGCTTCCAAGAAAGAGCCCACCGTAGAGTATCTCATGGAGGGCAAGGGGGATCATTACACCTGATCGGATGGGGGTGACGTTTTCCGGAAAGAATCGCAGGAGATCGTCGATTTCTTCTTTGGACGGCATGGACGGCTTCGCAGAAGTTCCGCACAGGGAGCTCGCAGTTTCCGTAGGGAGTGGAAGAATCCAGGATTCCTCGGTGACAGGCTCACTCTCCCTTGAAATATCAGGGAAAAAACGTTCCAGGATGTCAGGGTGACAGACCAGGAGAACGGCCTGATCCGGCTGAAATCTGGACTTGATCTCCCGAAGGAGGTCTTGTGCGAGTTGACCCAGATCGCGAGTTCGAAAGAGGATGCGCTCGATCTCCGCAAACTGGCGCCATATTCTCTCGTTGTCTGCCGCGGTTTTCACCACCAGATCCAGCTCTTTCTTGAGCTCCTCGTTCTCCTGTTTCAGTTCGGAGATGAGGGAGTCTCGGTCTTCTGCCCACCCATGGGCCGAAGTGTCATGAAGTGTGTCCGAATTCGATTGATCCATTCCCGAACCCTAACAGAGAGAGGATCAAGAAGCGGGTGGAAACTGAAGGGAACTGTCGAGAAAACCGACCGCACATTGTACGGCGTCCTCTGGTTTCTCTGCCGTCATGAGACCGGGCACTGAAAAGCGAGGTTTGAGAGCCACCACCTTCTTACCGATTTTCAGGGCCATTGCGATTTCTGAAAGGGTTCCGTAACCCCCAGCAATCGAAATAAGGACATCAGCCGTTTGCACGATGACGGCATTCCTTGCCTGTCCCATATTGGTTGCGATGGGAAAATCGATATAAGGATTTGCATCTCCCGTTGAAGGTCCGGGCAGTATCCCGATAGTCCGTCCACCTGCTTTCCTGGCTCCTCGCGCAGCCGCCTCCATCACGCCCCCCAAGCCGCCGCAAACCAGAATTGCTCCCCTGCGGGCGATTTCCCGGCCGACCTCCGCTGCCAGGAATTCCACCTCGGTAGTACACGAGCCAGCCCCTACCACGGCAATCAGTGGAGCCCGCACGGTTATCCCTCCCATCCCCATTTGCCGACGAGGTCCACGAAACGAACACCACCGAGATTGCTTTTCTGAATGCCCTCGGAAACCCTTTCCACAAGGACCAGTTCCTGCGAGATCCGGTCACCCACAGGCACCACCAGCCGTCCTCCCATTGCCAGCTGGTCAATGAGGGGTTGCGGGATTTTGGGTGTCCCTGCCGTCACCACAATGCCGTCGAAGGGGGAATCGTCCGGCCATCCGACCGTGCCGTCCCCTACGCGGATGATGACATTGCGGTAACCCAGTTTTTGGAGAATCTGGTTGGCTCGAAAGGCCAAACCGGGGAAACGCTCGATGGAAAAAACGCGTTCGGCGAGCTCCGCCAGAACCGCCGCCTGATATCCGGAGCCGGTTCCTATCTCCAACACTCTCTCGTGTCCCTTCAACTGAAGGACCTCGGACATGAGGGCAACGATATATGGTTGAGAAATGGTTTGCTTATCACCGATGGGAAGAGGGTGATCGCTGTATGCCTGTTCTTTGAGTGCTTCATCTACAAAGAGGTGGCGCGGGACTTTGCGCATCGCTTCAAGCACCCTGTGATCCTGGATGCCTCGGCTCACCAGCTGGGATTCAACCATCCGATCGCGAGCTTTCTGGAAGTTGATCATTTCCCGCTTCAACCTTCGAAATATGAATCTGCCCCAGCCCATCTGCCCAGGATTTTCCCTTGCATTGGATCGCAGGCCTTGATTAACGCACCATCCCCCAAAGGTTGCCCAATTTGGAGATCCCTTGTGAACGGTAATCCATATGGTTCCGGTGTCTTCAGGATCAGAGTTCCCCCTTCTCTACTGAGTGGGAGGGTCCCGGGCGCCCCCGCAAGTCTCCCGATGATTTCCCGCCGACTTTATAGAACTAATGGCAAATCAAGAGTGATGTCAAACAGTTTTTAGGGAAGAAGGGGATTGGAGTTTCTAATGCTTTCCTTCTTGAACGTGCTTCGCTACAGCGAGACAGGCTCATAACGCGGCCGATGCATGACCTTGCTTATGTCGCTGATTGCAGCCCGGGTATGGAGGAAGACTCACAAAAGGTTTGCCCACGCGGCGTATTGGATTGATACAGGTTGGGTGAAGGTTCCAGTGTATCCCAGGACTCCTCGGCGCAGTCGCCAGCGGAAATAGGTTCCGAACGGCAGCCTGTGATGATCGACGGCGACCCATGAAGAGAATCCCTCCCCGTCACATTGGACGGAGAGGAGAGGAGCAACCTGGGTGCCTGCATAGAGAAAGCAGAGGTTGTCTTTCCAGGAGGAGTCGTAGGGTCTGAATAACCGGGGGTCTTTTTTCTCCAGCAATCGGCTCAGGGCAATTGGATTGTGAGCATCATCGAATGGTCTCAATGAGAAGAGCTGAGTTTCATGGTGCGTATTGCAGACAATGCTCAGAGCCTCCTCGCGTTTGGAGCCCTCTTCATCAAAGACCCCAATTCCCCGCACGGGAAGATTGCGGCTTTTCATGCGGTCCAGGGCGAGCTTGAAGCTCGGGGTCACGCAGTGGGAGGTGTCCTCCCAGAAAATGACAATTGGATCGACATCCCGGTCCCACAGCCATCGCAGAAGGATGGGGAGATAATGGGAGTCCTGCTCCCGGTGGGAGGAAATAAAGAACTTGTCGATCCAGGGCAGAACGAAGGACTCAATGCAGCCTGATGACAGGAGCTTCTGCCCTTCACGGATGAAAGCCGCAAGCAGGTCGTAACCAAAACCCGAGAGTCTCCTGCGTTCTTCCATCCAATGCAGGATTTCGCCCACGGAACGTCTCTGATGGGGTGCCACGGTAGATTGCCAACTGCAACGCGCGGCACTCGAATGAAGAGTGAGGGTCTCCATTTCAACTCGCTCCATGGCAAGTGCAAGGTCTCTCTCATGGTGGATCGTCCAGGAAGGATCAAAGACGGACCTCACCCGGCTTTGCCACAGGGCATGGATCAGATGAGGAGTCACAAGCCGTTTCTCCCACTGTTTCCTAAGCTCCTCCATTATTCTCGCGTCCGGCATCCGAGACTCTCTCGGCCGCTGCTCGGCAGATCGTGTGACTGCGACGAACGAAGCCCAGCTGGAGAGGGAAGGGAAAGAGTGGTCCAGGGGTTCAAAGGCCCACCCCCCTGCAGCGGCGAGGGTGGCATTATGAAGGCTTAAAATAACGCGGCGGGTCCTTCTGCTCGCTTCCCGGACAAATGCACGAATGCCCCTGAGCTCCTCTGTCTGCAAATCTATGATTCTCTCCCAGAACCTGAATGTCCGGGAGCCCTTTCCTCCCCACCAGGATATGGAAGAGATGGGAAGGGTCTCCCCCGGAAAAGCCCTGACGTGAGCGCACAAGCGTTCGGCACAATCTGTCTTTTCATCAACTGGAATGATAATCGGTATTGAACGTACGATCTCCTTGAAAAGCAAGCTCCTCCCTGTGACGAGCCATCTTCTGGGGCCTTTCCGCAGTCCTGCCGAGATACGCCCTTCAGGACAGACGGTCTGCAGGTCTCTCAGGGTGAGAGTCATCTCAGGAGAGCTTGCGGATGCCCGGAGGATGCGTTTGCGTGCCACACGCCACCTGTTCTTCCAGACTGGCTGCCGGCATGACAGGAGACCGAAAAGGAGTCTCGGAGAAATCCAGTATAACAAATCCTGGAGGGAAATCGGCTTCCGAAAAAGGCCACGGCCCAGGACCACGGCAGCAGCATTCAGAAGAGCTCCGGCTGATGAACTGCCATGCTTTTCTGCGGAAGTGGAGCCCACAACAGCAAGAGCATCGAGCAAAAATTCGGCGAGAACCACGGGCAGTCGTCTCTTGGATACAGGATCTCTCACCGCTGCAACAATGAGCCTGCGGTGGAAAGAAAGCTCATCGCTGACGGGAGGATGCAGGAGCAACTGGATGGCAGCTTCCCTGATGGAAGGATTGTTGTGCCGGGAGAGGCTCAAGAGGCTTTGAATGACCTCCTCGGATGCCTCTCCCTTTTGCCCCAACGAGACGGAGAGTTCCACGACGAGTTTCTCAGGGTTAATGATGGCTTTCATGGTCTTCCAGTTCAGAATCATGCACTGGTGCATTTCCTTCTGAGTGCCCCGCTTCTGAAAGAACGGGGACTTCCTTAAGGCAGCACAAGGCAGCCTTCTGACAGAACGCGGTTTCTTTTCTTATCACGAACAGGATGAAGAGAGTCTGCACAAAACTACAAGAAATTTACACTCACCCCAATGGCGTGATTCAGCCTCACCCCCTCCCATCAAACAGAGACTCCACGGACAATCACTCTACCGATTTTATTTTACCATCTTGCAAAATCTCTATTGACTGCACATATTGTTTGGGGTACCTAATTGCGAAGCCGACGGAGCAGGGGAGGAAACTGTAAATGTTTCATTGTTTCAGAAGAAGAGGTTCCAAGTGCTGCAGCCAGCTGAGAGGGATAAACAATGAGCCTTTGCCGCTGAGCAACGCGCCGGTGGGGTGTCGAATCAGGGTTGCAGGCATAAACGGAGGACGCCGTCTCTGTGCGCGCATGGCTGCCATGGGCATCTATCCCGGCGTCGAGATGGAATTGCTTTGTGCGGCTTGCGGTTGCCCATGCCTGATCAAGCTCAGGGGTGGAACTCTAAGCCTGGGTGCGGGGGTTTCCGAGAAGATCCTGGTTACATCTGCTGCTTGAAAGCATCCCTCACTTCAGACGAAGCGGTTTCTGACCGCTTTTTTTGTCTGAGAAAAGTTAGGGAATGCTAATTTCCCTTTCCTCTTCGATCGCAGTAGATATTCCCGGGCAGTTCCCCTGGTGTCCTTTCTATTGTTGGAGGATGATGCATATGTCCACAGTGCTTCTTCGACACATGTCTGCCGGCCAGGCTGGTGTGATTGCCAGTGTGAAGGCCGAGGGAGAGCTGGGTCGACGTATCCGGGACATGGGTATTGTGCCAGGCACTCCGATTCAGGTGCAGGGAAGAGCTCCTCTAAAGGACCCGGTGGCGATAAGGTTGCGCAATTTCACGTTGACTCTTCGGAACAATGAGGCAGACTATATTCATGTGGATGTAGAAGGTGACGCATGAACAGCAGTTCTCCGGAAGTCCTCATTGCTCTGGCGGGAAATCCCAACTGTGGAAAGACCACTCTTTTCAACTCCATTACTGGGGCGCGCCAGCACGTCGGCAACTACCCGGGAATCACGGTTGAGAAGAAGGAAGGATTCTACAGCCTGAACGGGCATCAGATCCGGCTGGTGGACCTGCCCGGGACCTATTCCCTCACGGCCTATTCTCTTGAGGAGCTCGTTGCCAGAGACTTCCTGGTTAAGGATCGCCCCAAGGT
>JAAYUJ010000619.1 GCA_012517775.1 Deltaproteobacteria bacterium | reverse complement strand
CTAAAAGTGCCATGTCGACCTCCTTTTCACCACCTTTGGAATCAGCCGAATATCAGCAGAATGTACTGAATGTCTTGGAGACTCGAGATAATTGAGGAACAGAAACTGAAGTTCACAGAGTCCAAACCGACCTTTTTTATCTAGGTAAGTTAATGAAATAAACCATCCCTTTTTTCATGTCATAGGAATTCGTAATAATTTTTAACAAAATGTGACAATACTGTATGCCTCCGGAGGAAACCGTGTCTACCTGCAAATTCATTATTTACCTAGACTCTGGGATAGCCGTTGTTTCAAGGGAAATTTGCCGACCACAATGCAAACGCACACAACAAAATGAGCGACAAGGCGATCGCCATTCCGGGCAAGAGAGTGTTGCGGAGGGCATTTCATGCGATGGGGAACGAGAAGTATCCTTTGGGGTCGTGAACAAAAGGCAGCGGGCTTTCTAGCGGACTACCCCCGGAGAAGGAATCCCAGTTCGCTGCGCACTTCCGATTCCAGTTCAGGCAGCTCCTTAAATCGATCCATTTTTTGCCATAACTCGAAAGGCAACACTTTGTCGTCATAATCCACAACAACAGACCGCGCAACCACGTTGACCCGAAAGCCAACCACACCGGGAATCCGACTCACAATGCCGTTCACATCCATTTTCCGAAATGCCTGAAGGCCTGAAAAACGCAGTTTGAGCCTGATGCGGCCAGGTACGTGATGCACCACATCAAGGTGTGGAAGCAATGTCATAAAATCATCCACGAGGGTCATTCCATCGCCCATTGGGAAATTCCTTCCTCCCCGTTGCACATCCTCTCAAGCAAAAAGCCCACAAAAACCCAATGGGGGCCTTCGCGGGCTTGTGATTCGATTTTCCGATCAATCTCGCAGGGTGGTCCGGTCGGGAGCTAATCCGCCAGCGCAACGGACGGGACCTTGACCGCCGCCTGTTCTTTAGCGTACTGCTCCTTAACCTTCAGAAGAAAAATTACAAACGGACGATACGCCAAGTGGGCCCACTTGGCAAAAGGCACTTCGAGCACCAGCATAGGGACGGCCACCATCATGTGAATCACATACAGAGCGTACGTGGGGAACGGCCAGTCCAGAAGGCGGGTGAAATGGATGAAAATACCCGTCATGGTGGTCAACTGGAGCAGGATGAGGAACATCCAGTCGGTGGGATGGGAATACTTGTAGACCGACTTGCTCTTTCTGAGACGCCCGATGATGGCATAAGTGGTGCCATACATGATGGCGAAAGTAGCGTAGTACCCCACCAGCCGGATGGGATGCCACAGGGCATACTCCGGGAGATCCCTCTGGAACTTGAGGTTTTCGAATGTCAGGCCGTTGATGAGAACCACCACCAGTAGAAACACCGATGAGTAGCCCGTCATGATCATCAGGTGCACGAACCACTGCATTCTGTCCTCGCACTTGCCGAAGCGCTTCTGGGTGAGCACGTGTATGATCAGTTCCTTCAACTGGGAACCATAGACACGGAGAGGGATCTTTGTGGCCATGTCCCCCATGACAACCTTATAGCACCTGAAAACGTTGCTCAAAAGCAGGAAGGAGAGAATCGCCGCCATGCCGAGGTCAGCAAGCTCGATCTTGTCCGAGGGCCAGACCGAGTTGAGATGGGCGTGATCCCAGTTGGGATTCCCCGTATTGAAGATGAGGAGACCAATGCCCACCAGGACTGCGACGACAGTAATCGCCATGATTTCAAATTTCTCGGAGGTGTAAAATTTGCGGGCGAAACCGGTCCAGTCATATTGGGACGTGAGCCAGCGCCGTGCCACCATCATGGTTTCCCCGGGTTCGGCTCCCCGCGGACACACGTCCGAGCAAGTCCCACAGTAGTAGCAAAGCCAGGGTTCGGGGGATGTCAGGATCTTGTCCCTCTGTCCCAACTGCATGTATCTGACGAATTTTCTCGGGAACTGATTCTCGGGCGTGCTGAGAGGGCAAACAGCCGTGCAGTTCCCACAATGGTAACACTTGTAAGCGTCTTTGAGTCCAAATTCACTAAGCTCCTTCATCAGGTTCGGATCAACCTTGTTGCTCATCCCAAGCCTCCTCACATCCAGAAGTTGAAATCGCAAAAACCCTGGCAACTCAAAAGGCCTCTGTCAAGCAGCCCACACGACCATCTGAAGGATGAACATTCCGTTCGCGAGAGCAGCAGCCGGGCAGGAGGGGCACCGGAAACCCTCCGCCCGGCTTTGAGCGATTCTGATGCTTGCACTTGGCGCAACTGAGCGGCACACACCACCCAGGGTCGTAGGCTGGCGCCAATCCTATTAATATCCCTTGTACGGGTTGGGTCCGATCTCGTTGAGACGGTCCGCAAACTGATTCATGAGGGCGGGAAGTTTATTCCAGTCCATGATGGACACCGTCTCGAACCTTACACGATCGGATTCCAGAACCAGGCGGTCCAGAGTCTCCTTCACCTTGCTGAGACGGATGTTGGCCAGCTCGCTGCCCCTGATGAAATGGCACTGGTAATCCTCTCCATGCTGGCAGCCCAGGAGGAGGATACCATCGATTCCCTTGGACAGGGCGTCGGCAATCCAGACCAGATTGAGGGACCCGAGACATCTCAGCTGAATGACACGGACCCAGGCGTTGTAGGTCATGCGGCGGAGGCCGATCATGTCCAGGGCCGGGTAGGCGTCATTTTCACAGGCCAGAATCAGGATCCTGGGCTTCTCATCATATTCTTCTGGCACTTCGATGGACTTGATCATGTCACCGATCATCCCCACCGAGTAATTCTTGAAGCTGATGATACGCTCCGGGCAGGAACCCATGCAGATGCTGCAGCGGCGGCAGCGGGTAGGATTAGGCATGGGATTGCCCTTTTCATCTTCGTTGATGGCCCCGAAAGGACATTCCTCCGTACACCGCTTGCACTGGGTGCAGCGCTGCATGAAGAATTCCGGATAGGACATGTCTCCGGCTCGCGGATGGACCGCCTGCCCGTTGCTGGTGAGCTCCATGCACTGGATGGCTTTCATGGCGGCACCCGTGGCGTCCTCCACCGATGCGGCGATGCCCATCGGGCGCCGAACGGGGCCGGCCGGATAGATGCCGGTTCGTCGGCTTTCATAGGGGAAGCAGATGTAATGGGAGTCGGGGAATCCATATTTGAGAGCAGGGAGTTCCGGACCCTGGCGATATTGCAGGTTGAGAATATCGGATGCCAGGATGATGTCCGGGCGAACCTGCATCTCATCCTCTTTCTTTTCTTCACCCTCCTTAATGGCCAATGCCTTGACGTCTTCCCCAAATGCTGCAGCCGGCACCATGCCCGTAGCCAGGACGACGAGATCGAGATTTTCGACCGTCACCTTTTCGCCCAGGAGCTCATCATGGCCTTCCACCGCGAGCCGAACCCCGCTGGTGATCACTTCGGGCGCCTGGCATCTCAGGAATATGACTCCCTCCTGCTGTGCCTTTCTGTAAAAATCCTCACCTTGACCGGGAGTCCGGAGTTCCTTGTAAAATACAAAAACGTTGGCTTCCGGGTCCTGCCGTTTGATTTGGATCGCCTGTTTCAGTGCTGTGAAACAGCAGACGGAAGAGCAATAAGGGAGGTGATTGGGATCACGCTGGCCTGCACATTGCAAGAAAGCCGCATTCCTGACGGGCTGACCGTCACTGGGTCGATTGATCGTTCCCGCTTTGAATCTCTCTTCAAACTCGGCATTGGTGATCACATCGGGTGACTTTCCGTAACCCAGCACCGGATCAAGCTTGGTCGGATCGTAGGGCTTCCAGCCCGCCGCCATAACCACCGATCCCATCCGGTGTTCGGATGTCGTTCCGTTCTGTTTCACCGTCACATTGAATACACAGGGCCCCCCCTCAACCTTCTCCACCTTGGCGCCCGTAAGCACTTTGACCCTGTCGTTCTTGACAACCTTTTCAATCAGCTCGTTCACTGTGTTGGGCTGAATGTCCTTGTACGGGAAGGTCACCCGCATGGCGACATTCTTCTGAAACCCACCCAGTTCCTTTTCCTTCTCAACCAACGTGACGGCATAGCCGGCCTCAGCCGCCTCCAGTGCGGCAGTGAGACCACTGATACCGCCCCCGACCACCAGGACGTCCTTGGACATCTCCTGCTCAGGCTTATAGGGCTCGGGCAATTCGCTGCGATCAGCCTTGACCGCATGCATACGAACGTAGTCTTCCGCCATCATCTGGGTATCCTCGTGGCCGGGTTCCTGCGCCCAGACCACCTGTTCCCTGATGTTGGCGCGCTCGACGACACAACCCTCAAAGTTGAAGACGTCATACATGACACGTGGAGAACACGCTGCAATGACCACTCGGTTCACGCCTTCGGCGGCAATATCGTCCTTTATGATCTTCACCCCCTCCTGTCCACACAGGTTGGGATGATTCTTACAGATCGCAGCCTTGCATTCCTTGGTGGCCACCCCGCTGAGCTTCTCGATATCGAGAGCTTCTCCGATACCACATCCCGAACAAATGTATACCGCTAACTTCTTCTCCATCGAGTCTACCTCCTGAGAACGGATTGGATGGCTTTGAGTGCTGCTGCCGTACCATCTTGGACAGATTCTGAAACAGCTAAAGGAGTCCTCGTGCAGCCGGCTGCAAAAATACCGGGCCTTGGCGCAAGGGAAGCGACAAATCCATAATCATCGTATTGGACTGCCGCAGGAATCTGCGTTTCAGAGGTGTTCGGCTGCATGCCCGTAGCCAGAACCACAAGATCCACCGGGACCTCGTGGAGTGTCATGGAAGTAGTGTCTTCCACACGCAGAATCAGCCCCTTGGTGGCCTCATCCTGTTCTATCTTGGCCACTTTGCCCTTAAAAAACTGGACATTCTGGTCCTCTTTCACTTTCTGATAGAAGTCCTCAAGGCGATCCATGGCCCGTATATCGATGAAGAAGATGATGACTTTCGCATCAGGATACTGCTCCCGCACGTAGGTCGCCTGCTTCATGGAGGCGAGGCAGCAGATGGTTGAGCAGAATGGCAGGTGGTTCTCGTCGCGGGATCCCGCACACTGGATAAAGCCGATGGTCTGGGGCTCCTTGCCGTCGGAAGGCCTGAGGATCTTACCCTGGGTCGGGCCGTTGTACGCTGCCAAACGTTCCATCATGACATTGGTGATGACATTGGGGTACTGTCCGAAACCGTAAGTATCCAGCTTGGAGGCATCGTAAGGTTTCCAGCCGGTTGCCCAGATAATCGCTCCCACCTTCAGATCCAGTGTTGCAGGGGCCATATCCAGATCGATGGCACCATAAGGACAGGCGTCCTTGACCTTCTGAGCCTCCGGGCTCTTGACCAGTGCAGGATCAAGAACATATCGCATGGGAAATGCCATGTCATGAGGCAGATAGGCCGCTTTGATCTTGTCCATTCCGTAGTTGAACGGGTTGTCGATCTCCATGGCGCACGCCTCACTGCATTTATTGCAGCCCGTGCACTTTTCATTGACATACCGGGGGGTCACCTTGATGGAAACATCCCAGTTTCCCTCCTGACCGGATACCTTCTCCACCTCGGCCATGGTGAAGATGTGGAGCCTGGGATTGTTCTTGATCCTGCGAAAATTGATCTCCAACCCGCAAGAAGGAGGGCACAACTTTGGGAAATAATGATGAAGCTGAGCCACTCTGCCTCCCAAATAGGGATTCTTTTCGACCAGAAAAACCTCGTGGCCTGCTTCTGCTGCTTCGATGGCGGCGCTGAGCCCAGTCATGCCGCCTCCGACCACCAGAATACTCTGCGTTACTGCCTTTGCCATTCTTATCCTCCTAAACTAGGTGAGAAATATGGAGAACTACACCAGAGTCAGGGCGCCGTCTCCTGAGTTGAGCTCTCTCCTCCTCCGACACGGATCTGTCCCCCTCGCTATGCCAAAGTTCCGCGCACGTATACCCAAAGGGAAGAATAGATTCAAGAAGAGGATGAGGAACAATAGAAAAAGCATTGAAAGCAATCAAAAACTCAATACCGATTAGCTTTTAAATGATTTGGCGGGTGAACGCAACTCTTTTTGAACCAAGCGCTCTGCTCACGCCCCTACCCATGTTGTCCTTCCTCTTGAAAAATGCTTGACTCTTTCTTAAAGTTGCTACTTAGATTTTGTTAAGATGAAATAGAGCTTGCTGCTTCTCCACGATGCGACCGAATGCATGAATCATCCTGAAGGTGAAAATGCATTTGGAAAAAGCTGCGGTCATCGAGGAAATCAAAACCACCATGGCTCAAGACGGGAGTATGATGATGGAAGAAAAACAAGATCAGAAAAGCCAGTTGATCGGGATGGGCGTGAAGCTTGCTCTTTCTCTCGCCGTGCTGTTCCCTGTTTATGCTTTGCTCTATGTGACCTTTCCTGCTTCAATCCTGGGATTTTACCTGATTTCCGCCGTCGTTTTCGCTGCCTTCGCCCCTTGGGATGACTTCAAGAAGAAGTTCATGTCGTGAAAATCATTCATATGAGGGAAGCACCGGCACAGTCCTTTGACAGCGGACCCGCAAAAGGCGTCACGGGCAGGGTTTTGATCGGAAAAAACGACGGCGCATTCAATTTCTGCATGCGCGTTTTCGAGCTGGGGCCGGAAGGACACACGCCACTCCACTCCCATGACTGGGAGCACGGAATCTTTTTCCACTCGGGAATCGGTGAAGTTTTCCATAAGGGGGAATGGACCCCGGTATCCCAGGGGAACGCTGTGTTCATCCCGCGGAATGAGGAGCATCAAATCAGAAACACCAGCCCGGAACCCCTTACCTTTATATGCCTGATTCCTGCGGGAGCTCCCGAGCTATAAACCGGCCGGCAGAATTCTCGCCTCTGTTTGATGGCGACAGGGATGCTGAAATGTCGATGCTGGGTGGGGCCGTTCCAGGCAGGAAGGGGCTTTGATCCAGCATCAAGCATCCAGTACCTGGTATCTCTCGAAATTGGAATGATTGCTTTCTCGGAGACTTCCATCAACTCACCTCCCCGATCACTTGAAACCGAATTCGTCTATCGCAGGCAGGACTACTGGAGGCCGGAGAAATCCTGCCTGTTGCGGGACCGCGATTCCAACAAACCGCACAACATTTGCGTGAGGGATATCCCCTTGAAGTACTGATCTCCTCCCTGATGGGTTCCCGGGGAGATGTCTCTCCCGCCCTGCAGCACAATTTCCTTCCAGCTTTTTGTGATTATGTGATAAGAATGGAAAAAACAGAGGCTTAGGTCAGCTTGACATTCTCGAATATTTCTCGTCTATCCTGCCGGGCGAAAAGACTGTTTGTGGGCCGGGGTGAGGCCGTCGGTCAGGCCGTTTCGGACAACCAGAGAGGAAGAATCAAGATGAGTGATGTGAAGGATCCACAAGGGACCGCACCAGCGAAAGGGCCGGCGGAAATCCTGAAGAAATCCAGGACCATTGCCGTGGTAGGAATTTCAGACAAGGAAGAGCGGGACAGCCACAAGGTCGCGAAGTACCTGAAGAGCCACGGGTATCGTATCATACCGGTCAACCCGAAGCTCACCGAGGTTTTGGGAGAACCGTGCTATCCGGATCTGAAGGCGGTGCCGGAGCACATCGATGTGGTCGACATCTTCAGAAGCATCGATGCCATTCCGGGGATTGTCGAGGAAGCCATTGCGGTGGGGGCTGACGCCATCTGGATGCAACTGGGCCTCCACCACGATGAAGCTGCTGAAAAGGCTCGCCGACAGGGACTGGCAGTGGTGATGAACAAATGCATGAAAATTGAGCATTCCCACCTGGGAGATTCCTGACTTCGGTACCTTCTCCGTCGCCGATCGTCAGGGATTTGGAACGGATATCGGAGATCATACGGAGACCGCCTGCCTCTCGATAACCAAACCGGCAACCTTTGTGGGGGGAAGTCCTGTATCGTCTTTCCCTTGATCTCCGTCTTCGCAGGTGTCATGACACGAACAGCCTTTTATAGTAATACCGAGATGTTAGAGAGAACGCGGCTCAGCCGGTTCAAGCGCATTGCGGCTTATTTCAGGGGCCTTTATGCTGAGATGGAGCAAGAGGGGGAGCTTCCCTATCGGCTGACGCGGCTGGGGGCATGGGCGCCATCGAGGGCTCATCACGTCTACTACTTTTTCCGGAAACTGGATGTCTCCCGATACTCGCTCTTTATCGACCTGGGAAGCGGTGACGGCATCGTGGCCTGCCTGGCCGGCCTTTTCACACACTCCGTTGGGATTGAGATCGATCCCCGCTTGTGCAGAATTGCCTCAAAAGCCGCCTCGGATTTGAACCTGAGAGGAAGTGTCAGCTTCATATGCGGGGATTACAGAATGCAGAACGTTGAGCGGGGCGACTGTATCTATGTCTACCCTGAAAAACCCCTTGCTTCCCTCGAGGCTCTGCTGAACAACTGGCAGGGGATCATCCTCGTCTACGGTCATCACTTTCCGCCGGCACGCTTTATCACTCTCGCCAGTGTGAAATGTGGCAGGGAACAAATCACCGCCTATCGAAACCCATCGTCTCCCCGCCGACCGGGGTTGAGTCGATGACAGGGAGTTCATCGGGATGACCCTTTTCATGGGTTGTTCGGAACCTGACGATTCATTGAGGGAATGACCCTGGTCAAACCAGGGAGATCGAAGCCTCATGATCTTTCATGGGGTCATTCGCTTCTTCATATTTTCGACTGAGGGACTGAGCTGCAAGGTTGTTCAGAAATGTTTGTGACGTCAATCTCAAACGATATGAAATCTTATCTCCTGTTCCTTTCATTGTTCTTTTTTGCTCTACTCGGAACCATCCTGCACATCAACCTTTTCTACGGAGCAGACTTCGTTTTCGGAAGCATTGCAGTCCTCTTGATTCTTTACTCGTTCGGAACCGTCCAGGGAGTCGTCACTGCAGCGTTTTCAAGTTTTTGCACCTATTTTTTGTGGGGGCATCCTTACGCCATCTTTATATATACCCTCGAAGCAGCATTCGTCGGTCTTCTCCTCAAGCCGGGACGAAAGAGCCTTCTCCTCTATGACGGCCTGTTCTGGCTTTTTTTGGGCATGCCTCTCGTGTGGTTCTCCTACTTTGTTCTCATGCACGTCGATTTTTCCGAGACCTTGTTCATAGGCCTCATGCAGGGGGTCAACGGG
>JAAYUJ010000618.1 GCA_012517775.1 Deltaproteobacteria bacterium | reverse complement strand
TTTGTGCGGGTCCAGGGGGATGATTTGCTTCTCGATCCCTGGGAAATCGCAGCATCGTTCGTTGTAACCGTCCTGGTCTGTCTCCTTGCAGCCGCTCAGCCTGCAAGGCAGGCCATGCTGGTACCACCCCGGGAAGCCCTGGTGATCCACGAGGGGGGAGCCCGGAAACAAAACCCGCACAAACGCATCACGATCGTCGGCATGGTCCTCATTCTCCTTGTCTGGCCTGTGTCGCAGCTGCCGGCCATCCTGGAGATTCCCCTTCCCGGATACCTCGCCACCTTCCTCCTTTTTCTGGGCTTTTCACTTCTTTCACCCTGGTGCCTTCAAGTCGTCGGCACTTACAGTGCCCCGAAGCTGCGGCGCCTTTTTGGAGAATCGGCTCACCTTGGGGGCAGGTATGTTCGCGATGCAGGAACGCGCGCGGCCATCTCTGTCGGAGCACTGATCACGGCGGTGGCCCTCTTTGTCGGATTGGTCATCATGGTCCACAGCTTTCGCAATACCGTCAAGGTGTGGGTCGAAGAGAGTATAAGCGGTGATCTGTTCCTGCGCCCGAAAATGGCCGGCGTCAATCGCTACCGGGACCCCTTGCCTCGAGGAATGCCCGCGGCATTGGAGAAGCTGAAAACCCCGGTGACGCTCATGCCTTACAGAAGGATATTTCTCCACTATGGAAAGAATCTCTACCAGTTCGAAACCATCGACTTCCAAATTTTCATGCAGCACGCCAGGTTCCTTTTCATGGACGGCGATGCTGAGAAAATACTCCCTGACCTTGCCATGGGCAGAGGTGTAGTGATCTCGGAAGTTTTTGCATACCAGTCGGGAATGGAGGTCGGCGGCCGCTTCCAGGCACAGATTCAGAGCGTCCGACTGGACCTTCCCGTTCTGGGAATTTTCCGGGACTATCGCACCCAGGGCGGTGCGGTCTACTATTCCATGCCCCGCTTCCAGGAGCTCACCGGGGATATGTCATGGAGCGGTGTCAGAATCTTTCTCTCAGAACAATCCGGCGACCGGGAGGCTTCGACAGAGCGGCTGAGAACTGAAATCCTGGACGTTCTCGGAGACGAGGTACATGCTATCGAAATCACGACGGGGAAGGAGCTTCACGGAGCAATCATGCAAATCTTCGACGAGACCTTCGCGGTGACGAGTGTACTCCTAATGATCGCTCTCCTTGTAGCCACTTTGGGAATAGCCACTACCCTGACGGTCCTCGTCCTGGAGAGAACGCGACAACTCCATACGCTCATAGCTGTCGGAGCAAGCTTTAGGCAGATACGGACCATGGTTTTCTGGGAGGCCATTCTCATGGTCTTCACAGGGGAAGCGATTGGTCTTGGGTGCGGCTTTTTCCTCTCGGCCCTCCTCGTCTTTGTCATCAATCGGCAATCCTTCGGGTGGACATTCATCTACGGAACCGACTGGGTCTCCATTTCCCTCTCCCTCCCGTTGATCCTCCTTACGGCGCTGGTGGCCGCCATCCCTGCGGTACAGACTCTTTTCAAGCGTCCTCCGGCCCAGGTCCTGAAAGAAAGGTGACGAAACCATGATCGTTGGAAGAACCAGACTGTATCATCGGCTCATCCTCCTGATTTGCCTCCTGTCCCCTCTGGTCTGTTCCGCCGAAGAGCGCACTCCCTCCCCGACACCGGAAGCGGATTTTGAATCTGTGTCAAACGGCTGTGACCTCCAGTTTCCCCGCGATCACGGCGCTCATCCGGGATTCCAGACGGAGTGGTGGTATTACACGGGCAATCTCCGAGGAGAGGGGGGTGAGCGGTACGGCTTCCAGATCACCTTTTTCCGCAGGCAAATCGCTCCCCTCGCGGAGCAGGAAAAATGGCCGGACCCTGTCTCAACGTGGCGCACTCTGCAGGTCTACTTTGCGCACACAGCCCTCTCGAACATGGCCACAGGCAAGTTCCATCATGGGGAAAAGATCTCCCGGGGCGCGGCAGACTTGGCGGGTGTCCGGCAGGGACCCTCGGAGACCCTGATTTTTCTTGAGGACTGGTCTGCGCGCATCACTCCATCCGGCCATGAACTGAAATCTCAAGCCCAAAGCTTCTCCATTCAACTCAACCTCAAGCCCTTGAAAGAACCGGTTCTCCATGGTGAATCGGGTTACAGCCTCAAGGGAAGCACACCGGACAAGGCCAGTTGCTACTATTCCCTGACACGAATGGAAGCCTTGGGAATCGTGACTCTCGGCAATCGGGACATTCCCGTTGCGGGGACTGCCTGGATGGATCATGAATTCAGCTCGACTCCCATCGAGTCCATCTATGTGGGATGGGACTGGTTCAGCCTCCAGTTCACCGACAACACGGAACTCATGATATACCTTCTCAGAAAAAAGGATGGCTCCTTTGGCACCCCCTCCAGCGGCACTTTTGTGGATGCCGCGGGAAGGGGCTTTCACCTCGGCAGCGATGAGTTCAGCGTGCAAGCTCTCGATTTCTGGAAGAGTCCTCACACGGGAGCCACATACCCTTCGCGCTGGAAGCTGCACGTCCATCCCATCCAAATGGATCTGACGGTCGAAGCCAATCTTGCAGACCAGGAACTCCGCACCGGAGGTTCCACACAGATTACCTACTGGGAAGGGAGTGTTTCCGCAACGGGTGCGGTCTCCGGAAAGCCCGTCGCATCCGTGGGATACGTGGAACTCACCGGCTACGCTCACCCCATCGAAGCCCTTCATTGAAAATACCCTTATCGGAGCTGGTCTCGGAATTTCCCAAGCCCAGCACGGATGTTCCGCATCCCAACGTGCTTGCACACAATCGGTGGGGCACTCCCCCGGTAAGGAGGCAGGCGTATCAGCTCAACCGGCGGGAGAGGTATTGAATGATCTGTGATATGGTATTGAGCTTCCCATAGTCCGACTCGGGGACAGTGACGCCGAGCTCCACATCGATGGCGATAAAAAAACTCAGAGCATCGAAAGAGTCGATATCGAGGGTGTTGCGAATGTTTTGGTCGGGCGTCAGAGCGTTTGGGTCCGACTCGGGAGCAATCCGCTTGAGTATCCGAAGTATGACTTGTCTGATCTCCTCCTCGTTCATAGTTTTGAGGGCTCCTGAAGATAGCGGTTCAGGGCATCGAGGAACCGGGCACCTTGATGACCGTCGGTTGCACGGTGGTCTCCTGCAAGCGTCACCGTCAGGACCGGTCTTACCCCGAGCATGCCGTTTTCGGCCCAGGGTTGCTCGATGATCTTACCAAATCCGACCAGGGCCACCTGAGGCGGGTAGATGATCCCATAGACTGTTTCGACTCCAAGGTCGCCCAAATTGGTGACGGTGATGGTAGCATCCATCATCTCGCTGCTGCGCAATCCTCCTGCTCGTGCGCGCATAATGAGGTCACGCAGCGCCTCCATGAGTTCATCCATGCTCTTTGCATCGGCATTGAGAAGAGCCGGTGCAATCAGACCGCGCCGGCGAAGCGAAATCACGAAACCGATATGGATCGCTTCTGCTATCTCATGGCGATCATGGATCCAGTAGCCGTTGAGTTCCGGCACTTCCCCCAGGGCCAGCGCCACCGCCCTGAGGAGCGGAACGACGGGCAGTATCCGGTCCTTGATCGGGCGTTTGACATTCTCCGACTCGATCCAACGCAGAGTGCGGCTCATATCCAGGCGCGTCTGCAGGTAGTAATGTGGGATTTCCCGCTTGGAACGGGCCATGGCGACGGCGATCGCCCGGCGCATGGCAGTCTGATGATCTCTGGCGGCGGGCCTTTCAGCAAAAGGCGCAGCAGGGGTCGACGGCGGCTGCGCCTCCTCTCCTGTTAAGGCATAGGTTATTTCTTCCCATGAAGCAGGAGGAGCTCCTTTGGCAGACTCCATTTCCGCCGCTGCCGCAGCGTTTTCGACATCCATCCCTTTGATGACACCCCCCGGACCCGTTCCCTTGAGGAGGCTCAGGTCAACGGAGTGCTCGGCAGCAAGCCGGCGCGCGTATGGGGAGGCTTTGACACGCTCCTCTCTGGCTGCAACCGCTTCCAGCGGAGGCACCCCAACCGGGATTTGCTCTACGTCGAATGCTCTTCCTTCGATCCCTTCCATATCCATCCCTCTCGCGAGAGCAGTCTCCACGGCGATCTCTTCTCTCTTGGGAGATACGACGTCCGATTCAGGTCCCGTTCGGATGATCGCCATGACCGTTCCTACCGCAACCTTTTGGCCGGGCTCGACGAGAAGCGCTTCAATCACGCCGTCTTCGTACACTTCGATCTCGACAGCGGCTTTGTCCGTCTCCACAACGGCAATTACATCCCTGCGTTTGACGCGGTCACCAGGCTTCACCCGCCATTCAAGGAGCGTCCCCGCCTGCATGTCCGAGCCCAAACAGGGCATGCGAAATTCAGCCATTG
>JAAYUJ010000092.1 GCA_012517775.1 Deltaproteobacteria bacterium | reverse complement strand
GCGCACCGTTGATCCGGTTTTCAAGAAGTATTCTGGCTGCATCGGTAATATGGGTATCAGGTGTAAGAGTGATCATCCGAGTTGTCATGATATCCTTCGCTTTGAGCATCGATCAACTCCTTGACTGCTTTCAAGTCTTCGGTTCAGATGCGTATTGACCCTTGCTCAGTATAGGCAACTTTCACCAAAGGGGAAAGGCAAAAGGAACGAAGCGCTATTACATGGGGATAGAGCCATGTGTCTGAGGTATCCAACGGGAAGCATTCCTCACACAGCCGTTCATGTTTGGCAAATCAATGCAGCTTTGGGAAGCATCAGTGCTGGTCTTGCTAGGGGAGACCTTGAGCTGTAATCAGGTGGGCAACCAAGATAAAGATGGCAGGTCGGATTCTCTCCCATATCCGCCACCGATGCGGCAGGATTGCGATTCCGATTTGATGGTGACCGCATTCTCACGGTAATGATAGCAGGAGACAATGTGCCTGCTGGCCGTCATCATGACGGAGTCTCGATGAAAGAGAGGAGGGATTGGGGGGAGCAGTTCCCGAAAGCTAACGGATAGAGGAGATTTCCTCCTGGCGCTTTTTCATCTGCTCGGAAATGCTTTCCTGAATCTCGACGGCCCGTATGCCTTCATTGCGATCCAGCAGTCTGGCTGAGGCGATGATATCCCTGGGTTTCCCGCTTCTTGCGACTTCTTGGGTGATGGCGCATGCAAACTGGAAGCCTCTCAGGAGCCGATACTCATCCCAGGGGAGAAATGTCTCAAGCTGTACATAGGCTACTTCAAGGTAATTGCGGAGCTCACTGGCAGGGTTCTCTCGGAGCTCTTCAATGATTGCATGCCGGATTATCTTTTTGGGATATGGGAGGCTCGACTCCCGTGATACGGACAGCGGGCAATTCTCAAGGACTCTCAGGTAGTCTGCAATAATCGTCGATCGTCTTTCGGCATCTTGTGCATCTTTAGTCTCCGACGGGAAACCAGTCATGGGAACCTCTGTCCCATCTTGGCTCCTGTAGTACAGAATCTGGTCCATTCCTGTGCCGGGCCTTTTTGAATAGATGCCTTTTGTCTGCACTTCCATGACGAAACCTTTCAACTGAGACTCATGTCAAAACCCTGGATTGAATGTTTCCTCGGAAAAAAGTCAAAAGCCGGAAGTCGGGAGGGAAGGACTGCCGGCTTTTGAGTTAAAGTGAGATAGAGCGAGCAGATGGTGTCATCCTACCTGTTTTTTTTGGCAAAGAAATCCGGTGAACACAGTATTTGCAATGACGAATCGCAGTATATCCCGGGGTAGGGTACAAACAGAGGTGTGATCGGCTCTCTCTGAAATCCGTATTTCCAAGAGGATCGGCAGAATCGGCAAAAGACCTTGAGCCACGTATGCTTGGGCCGTCTTCGATTCCAGGATGGTCCCGAAAGATAGTGAGGAGACCAGAGCGTGTGGAATAGGTGAAGATGCGAAGGATATCGAGCGATCAATGCGAGAGAGAGTGACTTCTCAATAAGGTGAGATAATAAAAGCTTTGTAGGTCGGGTTTCCATACCCGACACTCCGGCGCAACAGCCATCGGGATGTGAATCCCGACCACTTATTGGGAAGCTGCGGGAGAGAGAGCCAGGAAGGAGGAGGAAGAACCTGACTCTCTCTTGGGAGGAAAGAGTGTGTCTTTCCGCTACCATTATATCGCAGAGGTCAAGAGAAAGTGATCAGACTACCTGAGCACTGTCACCTCACAACGCCGGCAATGCGCCCCTGCGATAAAGCCCTGAGCCGTAACTTCCCACAACGGGCACCGGTGGGTTGGCCGGTATGAAGTCCAAGGAGTACGTATTGGGGTAGAATATTCCCTTGTTGAACTCCGACCAAGTCTCACCCGCGTCCATCGATCTGTAGACGCCGGTGAATTCCGTGGCCGCATAGAGAACGGATGGATCGGCCGCATCGAATGCTAGATCGTACACAACTCCAGATTCCAGTGGTTTCTTGACCCAGGTTTTCCCTCCGTCCGTGGATTTGAAGATCGCCCCTTCAAAATTGGAATCCAAGCCGGCAACAATGGTCCGACTGTTTCCGGGCTGCATCGCTGTGACATGCACGGTTCCCTTATCTTTGAGTCCGCGGTATTCCCAACTCAAGCCGCCGTTTGTCGAAAGGTAGACGCCATGAGGCGCGTCGAGAGCTGCCCATAGGTCAGAGCTGTCCATCGGGTCGACGGCCAGATGATTCACTGTGGCGAAATCTCCCCAGGGCTCCTTTGGAAGGCCATTGTTGGACTCTCTCCAGGTCTTTCCGTAATCCCTGCTTTTGACGATACCCTTTCCTTGTCCCACATAGATGTTCTTTGGAGCTTTGGGATCGATAGCAATGCAACGGGGTGATACAATCAAGGGGGAATCAAGAGGTTTGAAAGAGAGCCCCCTGTTGGTAGACTTGTAAAGATCATTCGATGCAACAAACACGATCCATGGGTGGAGAGGGTCCACCGCAATGTCGGTCACTTCAAAGCCAAAAAGATAATCTTTGTTATCATAAGGAGGACGCCGCCAGCTGCTCCATTTCCATTTCCTACCGCCGTCGGCACTACGGATCACCCCCCCCGTCCCTGTGCCTACATAGAGGTACCGACTGGAGGAAGGGTCGACAACAACGGTTCTGACAACTTCTCCCCTGATTCCTGCGGACCTTCGCGACCAAGTGTCCCCTCCGTCGTCGGACCTGAAAACCCCTCCCCATGGCATATGTACGTTAGGATCCGTTGCAGCATAGAGCCGATCCGGAGCTGCAGCGTTGAAGGAGAGCCCGATGGGATTATGATGCTCCATGCCTGCAGCAGAATCATCCCAGGTGACACCGCCGTCCAGGCTTCGACTGTATGAGTCGGCAAGGTAGATGACAGAGGGATTTGTGGGATGGAAATGGATCTGACTCCCTGTAAAGACGGGGTTCGAAATCGCCATCCAACTGCGGTCAAAAATAAAGTATCGGGTTCCGGTGGTGAAGCTGAAGGCAACCGCTGCCGGTTCGCCACCCCGGTGAGGGTTTGCAGCGACGGCGTAAACATTTGTTTGCGCAGGAAAGCCCTTGTTGAAACGAACCCATGTTGCTCCGCCATCATAAGATGTAAAGACACCGTGGGTCCTATTGGTGGCAGAGTAAAGCCTTGCCGGATTCAATGGGTCCATGCTGAGAATTTTCACTGCTCCCAGCGTATAAGGAGATCCCGCTTTATCGCGGGGGATACCCTTGTCTCGCTTCACCCAAGTTGCCCCTCCGTTGTTGGAGCGGTACACATTGCCGATGCACAGGGCAACACCTCCTCCCATGGCCGCATAAACGACATTGGGATTCGTTGGATGGACGACCAGCCTGAAAACGATGAGATTTCCAGGCAACCCATGGCTGGTCTTCGCCCAGGTATCGCCCCCATCGAGCGATTTCCACACTCCATCGAAGTCGGTGCCTGCGTAAATGGTTGATGGCTGGCTGGGGGCAACAGCAAGGCTGCGGACAGGATAGAAGTTGAGCCCCTTCCGAGCGGCCTGCCACGTTTTGCCACCGTTGATCGTGCGAAACACCCCGGCGTTCCGCGTTCCCGCATAGACCCTCTCGGCATCGCTTGGATCCATGGCAATGGATGTCATTTCCCCGGTGAAGATCGAAAATGAATTCCACCCTGCCAAGCATGGTAAAGGAACAAGCGAGACGAAGACGGAGAGGATGAGGCCCATTTTCACCACGGGATGAAGTTTGAGCCCCTTCTGCAGCAATGATCCTACGGTCTGCATAGGTTCCTCCTGAGGTTGATACGATGCTGTGATTGAACTTTAAACAACTCATGATGCCGGGATCGGGCAATATGTCAGGATGAGAAGGAGTCCATTATCATGATGCATCCGGGCAACGATTCTCGCTGATCAATCCCACGGGATTCGCCAAATGTCAGGCCGGTCGGACCCTCATCTCTCAGCCTTCTTTCTGTTCCTTCCAGTAAGGGTGCATCAGATCTTCGAATACGGAGATCGCTGCTTCCGCCCCCTGCCCCATGGCGGTGATGATCTGCTTGTAGCCCCCTTCCACATCACCGGCGGAATAGATCCCCGCAATGTTGGTCCGATGATGCGAATCCCGTTTGATGAAACCATCGGCGGTCAGTTCGATTCCTGTCTTTTCAGCAAGATCGACGGTGGGCGTATATCCAACGGCGATGAACACTCCGTCCGTTTGTATCGTCGATGTCTTGCCTGTCTCATTGTTGTAGAGAACCACCTCGCTGACTCTCTCCTTTCCCCTGATTTCCTTCACCTCGCTGTTCCAGAGCACGGGGATTTCGTTGGCCACCACAGTCCGTGTCAGATGCTCCTGTGCTCGAAATCTATCCCGTCTGTGGACGATAGTAACCGAGACTCCGATGTTGAACAGGTGTAAAGCCTCCGTAAGGGCACTGTTTCCACCTCCTACCACCAGTACTCTCCTGCCCTTGAAAAGAGGACCGTCACAGGTGGCGCAGTAGCTCACTCCACGGCCCGTCAGGCGGGCTTCGCCAGGAACATCCAGCCTTCTATAGCTCGCACCCGTTGCCAGAATGACCGCTTTGGCAAGAAACCTCCTGCGATTGGTGATCAATCTTATGGGCTTTCCAGGGATGATCTCGACCACCTCTTCACCCTGAAAAATCTGTACATATTCAAGGGCATGACTCACGGTAATGTCCACCAGGGTCTTGCCCGGTACCCGCGTGAAGCCTGGATAATTCTCCACGACGGGAGTAATCGCCACTTGACCTCCCAGTGGACCTCTCTCGATAACTGCGGTGCGCAGCCCGCTCCGCACCGTGTAGATCCCGGCAACCAACCCCGCAGGTCCTCCCCCGACAATGACTACATCCGCAACAACTTCCTCCGCATCGCTGTCAGGAATAAAGACAGTCTGCTGTTCCATCTTGAGCAGGGACAGCATGAACAGTTCTTCCGGAAGGGCTCCCTGTGCGATGAGTACCTCGTTGGCATAGGTTTGGGGAACGCTGAATGCAGAGTACTGCTCAGCTAGATCGGGATTGCACTGAATGTCTATTATTTGAAGAGAGAGAAGCTGAGGGTTTTCCACAACCGCCTTCAAGGCCACAAGGGCCTGTTCAGGGCAATAGGGACAGGTCGGGCTGACGAATACCTTGATCTCTCTGGGGGAATCTATTTTGTTGAGGACTCTCGACGATTGCTCGGTAAGATTCCCTGACCTGAAGCCGATAATGAGAATGGCTCCCAGCAAGGTACGCCCCTCTTCGCCGTAGGGTACTCCAACGTAACGGATGGAATAGCGTTCAGGATCGAACAGTATGGTGGGAGAACGATCCACTTTCCATTCCCTCGCCAGTTCGTGGCTCAGATTGAATTCCTTAAGCTCCAGTTTTTTCGACAAATTCTTGAAGGAGCGGAGCGTTTCTCTTGCCGCCCTGTTGAGACCATCGTTTTTTCCATTTTGTGTGAAGAGATAGATGGGTATGGAGAAGGGGAGGGCCTCGAAAAGACTCGTCAGTTGTTCTTTAATTTCTCCGCGCAAGGCATTATGAGTTTCAGGATCGGATCGTTCTCGATGTGGCATGGTTCAATCTCCCACTGTCAGTTGTTTCCTTCTGTAACTGGAAAGGGGTCGCAACCTTTATTGGCTGCCGGAAGTGGTGCTCCCCGCATTGTATGAGCTCGACAGGACTACGGTCAATATGCTGCTCGCAAGCTCCAGGAGTCAAACAAGTGAAGCTTCGGTGCTGGAAACCTTGAATGATCGGGGGAGAATCCCAACGGCAAAATAGCTGGGATCTGCGCGGATTATCAGATCACCTGTACTCGTGATTCTCAGGATCATTGCAGGATCTCGAAATAAGCATTCACCACCCCATCGAGCAAAAGAAATGACTCTACAGCGATGGAGAAGACCTCAATATCAGGATGATCTGTCAGTTCCTTGAGATGAGGCTGCCTTTCGAGAAGGCGATTCAAGACAGCCTGCTTCTCTGCGGGGTTCGCCAGGGGATGAAAACTCCCATGCACTGTGAGGGCGCTCACCTGAGACATATCCTGAGAATCTCCGGCTCCCCTTGTATCCACGAGAAAGCTTACCAGTGGATTCTCCTGCATATTCCCGTATTTCCTGCTCTTCTTTCGGGTGATCATGTAAACGGTGCGACCGGCGTCATCCGTCACATAGGCCATGAGAGAACAGTGGGGTCTGTTGTTGGAACATGTTGCCAGAACGCAACTGCAGCTTGATTTCAGCAACTGGACCATTTTTTCAAGCATGTGCCGTTTCTCCGTCATTCTCTGCAAGCTGTTCTCTTGCTGACGCAATGACTTGGTACTCGGGGGAACAAGCGGCAAAGGAGTGTTGGATGCATCAATGGAATAGATGAAAAATTGTCTATCCAGGCAACATGCCTATCCGTTCTTCCAAAATTGTGATGTGCCGCTTTTCTTCTTCAATGATGGAGTTGAGATGCCTGAGAGTCTCAACATCCTCGACGAAACCGCCGATCATTTCGTAGAAAGTGATACTGTCTTCTTCAAATCCAATGGCAACCTGAAGGATAGACCGTTCGTCAGGCAGTGCGGCAAAATCAGTCTCATCCAGAGAGAAGCCGCGATCTCCGAGGGTTTCCTGCAGCAAACCGCCGCTGAGCTTGCAAAGGAGGGATTCAATACCCTGAGCACCATATGATTGTTTCATCTTGATGAACCGTTCCCTGTGAAGCACCTCGTCATCCGCCACTCTTTGCAGCATCGCGGTCAATAAAGGATCTTCGATTTTTTCCAGGGCCTTCCTGTAAAAATACTCCCCATTCTCTTCAATGCGTATTGCAAGGTCGAGTATTTCAGAAATGGAAAACACGATTTCTCCTGCTATGTCGGAAATGAGCCTTTTCCCTGCCAAGGCTGCATTTTTCAAGAACCATGTCCGTCCAGCATCATTCGGAGCTTTTTTTTCTCGATCGCTTTGCTGCTGAAGAAGCGGAGTCTTTTTCCGCATTCTGAGGTGATTCCAAGGGTCCGGAATCCGTCGCGGCAGCTTCGGCTTTTCTCAGCTTTCTCTCCTCCTGGAACTTGATGAGATTGGCAGGCAACCCCCTCTTTTTCGCCGCCTTGCTGCGTGCCTTGGAGAGCGACTTGGCGGAGAGAGATTGCCGCAGGGGAAATCCCCATTTCTTTTTATATTCTCGAGGCGTCAAACCATGAGAGGTCAAGTGCTTTGTAGTCAACTGACGCATTTCTGTTCCACACTCGAGACAGATGATCTTGTCATCCTGGATGGAATCCTTTGGATCGAGCTTTTCGGATGCCTTGCCTTCACCGGTTGATTCTTCACCGGCTGCCCCCAAATCTACAAACGAGCCGTCTGTTTCACATCTTTGCATTGCTTGAAGTGCGTTGAATATTTGTCTCAATGAAAGGACGATTTCCTCAAATGCCATTGATCTTGTAGACACCTGCGTCTGAACAATTTCAGAGGCGATTTCCAAAAGCTTTTTATTCATATACCTGCTCCTGACATATCGAAAGAGACGCAAAAAACCCTATTGGCCGGCTACCTTCGTTCATACTGAACCAATGTTCTTAAGTTCACATTTGTTATTGCAAAATAAGTATACGAGAATGATCGTGTCATGTAAAGTGTGTTTTGTTGAATTGAATGATGCATACAGACGAAAATGCATACACAGGGCAGGGAGATTGCAACGGTACTTGTGGGTAACTTTGAAAGACTGATTTTCTTCCCAATTATGCTGGGCAACGAGATGATCATCTCGTTATGATGAGCCATGAACCGGTATCTGTCATTGAATAACGACCATTGTCCTTAGCGCTGATGGACAAGCGAGCATTTCTTTTTTCAATAAATGCCGTCGCAGCATTTTGCTGGATCGGGAATTGAGGGAATTGTCCAAATGTGTCCAAGACACGTTTACAGGAGCGATAGATGGATAAAGGAATTCTCGGTTGTTATATCCTCACGTTTTGATATCATGGCAAATCACGCAACCATGCTTACTGGAGGTCAAGAGCTGAGCCTAAACCCCTGGTCAGGGCATGGTAATGGTTTTCAGCAGCAGGTTGCAGTGCGAAAACGTTAGATTGTTTAGAGAAAGCAGTTGGGTCATCGATCCGAATTCATGAATTCCCCCAACGAACCGATACTAGGAGGAGGACTCTCCTCAATCACAATAATAGGGCGGTGAACTGATGAGCATTGAGAAAGAAACGGTATCAGCCATCCTCAGACGCTTGGAATCCGGTTACCAGTTGCCTCCTCTTTCCGTCATTGCCATGAAGCTCATGGAGCTCGCATCCAGCGAGACGTCATCGATCAATGATATGGTGGACCTCGTGGAAAAGGATCCTTCATTGACGGTGCGTGTTCTGAATCTTGCCAACAGCGTGTTTTTCTCGGCGGGGCGAAAGGTTTCCACCTTGAAACAGGCGGCTATCAGACTGGGAAGCAACAACCTGAAGATGATGGCTCTCTCGATTTCCCTTCGGGGTGCGTTTCCCATGGGTCGCATACAGCAGTTTGACTATGAGCAGTTCTGGCGCTTGTCCATCTACAGGGCACTCATCACCAGATCTCTGGCAGAGCAGTCTCAGGTCTGCAATCCGGAAGAGGCATTCATTGCGGGTCTCACTGTCGAGATAGGGCTTCCCATTTTTTTCGACTTGTATCTTAAGGGGCGGGATGAGCATTTCGATCTGAGCATGGAGCCTCTGGAAGATCTGCTGGCCAGAGAGAGAAAGCATTACGGAGTGGATCATCGCCAAGTTGGAAAAGCTGCTCTGAAGTACTGGAAATTTCCCGAAGAGATCATTGCCTGTCAGAGCTTTTACGGAGAAGGAGCAAAAAAGGGGAATGTGCCCATGCTCTGTACTCTGGGAGAGATGGCCAGGCTGTTTTCAATGATGCTGTCCGAGGAATCCACCGAGTTCAATTCCTTCTTCGTGGAGGCCGAGCGTACTCTGAAACTGCACAATGAGGTGATCCACGAGACTATTCTGGACACTTTTCACCGGGTGCAGAACATTGCCGAGAGCCTCAAGGTTGAGATCAATAAAGAACGTGATCTCATGGAGATCATGGAAAAGGCCAATAAGGCTCTGATCAGGATTTCTGAGCGCATGACAAAATATGCGCCGGCGACGACCGAAGGATCGCTCCCATCCTTCGAATCCATCGATCAGGAACAAAAAACAGTTGCCTACACTCTCCAGGCGGTAGCCCACGAGATCCGTAACCCGCTCACCACTGTGGGAGGCTTTGCCAAGAGGCTGGCAGGTTCCTTGGATCCGCATTCACAAGTGGGGAGATACGCTCAGGCGATATTGGAGGAAGCCCTGCGATTGGAAAAGATACTCTCCACCATGCCGAAACAGATTCGAAAGCCCGCACCCGATTCTCTAAACTGAATTGTTCGGATTTCGGGCCGGCGGGGCAGGGCGCTGCGGAGGAAGCATTTCAGTACAATCTGAGTTGCTGTCCGGAGCGATATTCAACCCCAAGGTGCTCATAGGCCAGTCGTGTGGCGAGGCGTCCCCGGGGGGTTTTGTTCAGATACCCCTCCTGGATAAGATAGGGTTCGTAGACGTCCTCGAGAGTGTCCTTTTCTTCGGAAACCGCTGCTGCCAGGGTTTCGATTCCCACGGGCCCACCGTCGTATTTTTCGATGATGGTGCTCAGAATCTTCCTGTCCATCCTGTCGAAGCCCTTTTCGTCCACGTCAAGCATCTTCAGCGCTCTGTCCGCCACGTCTTGGGTAATCTCCCCGTCCGCGCGCACTTCGGCATAATCCCTGACCCTGCGTAGAAGGCGGTTGGCAATCCTTGGGGTTCCACGGGAACGTCTGGCAATCTCATAGGCCCCCGTTTCCTGAATATGAATGCCCAGAATGCGTGCCGACCTCAGCAGAATGGTCTGAAGTTCAGCCGGATTATAGAATTCAAGCCTGAGGGTAACACCGAAGCGGTCCCGGAGGGGAGGTGATAGCAATCCCGCACGGGTGGTGGCACCGACAAGAGTGAAGGGGGGCAGGTCCAACTTGATTGTCCGAGCCGATGGGCCCTGTCCGATGATGATGTCGAGCTGAAAATCTTCCATTGCAGGGTAGAGGATCTCTTCCACTACATGGTTGAGACGGTGGATCTCATCGATGAAAAGGACATCGCGAGGATCCAGATTGGTGAGAATTGCCGCAAGGTCGCCGGGACGCTCAATGACTGGACCGGAACTGCTCCGCATACTGACGCCGAGTTCATTGCTGATTACTGTGGCAAGAGAGGTTTTGCCGAGTCCGGGATGACCGTGAAAGAGAACATGATCGAGTGGTTCATTGCGCAGCTTTGCAGCTTCGATGAAAATCCGGAGGTTTTCCTTTACCTGCACTTGCCCAATATACTCTTCCAGTCGGCGGGGACGCAGGCTGCTTTCAACCGGCGCGTCCTCTTCCTTGGGCTTGGGCTCGATCACTCGATCGATCATCCTGCTTGTTCACTCCTGTGGTCCTGCGGAGCATTATGACGGGTGTCGCCATTGACCGTAATAATGCTCAGGGCTGCTTCCGGCCTCAGGCCAGCAAACGCAATGCCTCCTTGAGGAGGTTCTCCAGGGGAGGGGACTCATCCAGATTTTCCCGGGCCTTCTTAAGGGCTTTCTCTGCCTCGCCGGGGCGATAGCCAAGATTGACCAGAGCTGAAAACGCGTCTGAAAATGTGCT
>JAAYUJ010000091.1 GCA_012517775.1 Deltaproteobacteria bacterium | reverse complement strand
GTCCTTCCCTGGGTTCAGGTCATCAAGATCGCTTTTAATTCCCTCAAGGTGCGTTTCTTCCGGTCACTCATCACCACGATCACCCTGGCACTGGCCATCGCCTTTGTGGCCTACACATGGTCCGGTTACGCAATACTCAATGCTCTCTGGTCAGGAGACGATCCAGATCTTCAGAAGCTCATCCTGTCAAGGGGCTACGAACAGATCGGAGGCGAGTTTGGAAGCGGTCCCAAGGACCGATGGCTGACGATTCTCTCCCTCCTCGTTGCAGTAGTGGGAATTGTCAATGCGCAACTGATGGCTGTAACGGAGCGATTCAGGGAGATCGGAACTTTCAAGTGCCTGGGTGCCCTGAATAGCTTCGTGGTCCGTATTTTCGTCCTGGAAGCGACGTATCAGGGTTTCTTGGGCGGACTGGCGGGAAGTCTTGCGGGAATCTTCGTGAGTAGCATGTCTCTTGTTTTCAAATTGGGATGGGCCGTTGTCTTCAACTGGCCACCCGTTGAGATGCTCCTCACAGTGGTCTGGACATCCATCCTTGCTGTCATCCTTTCCCTCATTGGGGTGATCTACCCCGCCCTCATCGCGGCACGCATGCAGCCTGCAGTCGCCTTGAGGTCGGAACAGTAGAGGAAGAGCGGATCAGGACATCCCCCTTCAAGGACCTGAAATGAAATCTCCGCGGACACACAACGTGGTACGGCTCACTCAAGTAACCAAGGTCTTCAAGATGGGCAGCAATGTGGTTGAGGCCCTTAAAGGCATCAATCTCGCGATCCAGGCAGGCGAATACCTCTCTATCATGGGGCCTTCTGGATCCGGAAAATCAACGCTTTTCAACATGATCGGCGCTCTTGACAAGCCGACAACGGGAAGGGTCTTCATCGACGAGGTGGACGTTGCCCAGTTGGACGCCTATGAACTGGCCTGGCTTCGCTGCCGCAAAATCGGGTATATTTTCCAGACGTTCAATCTCATTCAGGTCATGACAGCCATCGAAAATGTCACACTGCCTATGATTTTTGCCGGCATGAGCCGCGATGAGTATATGGAGAAGGGTCTGGAAAACCTGGGGCTGGTAGGATTGGCGGAGCGGTACAGCCATAAGCCCTCGGAGCTTTCTGGAGGTCAGCAGCAGCGGGTGGCCATAGCGAGAGCTCTCGCCAACGACCCTGCAATCATCCTTGCGGATGAACCAACGGGGAACCTCGACCTCACCACCGGGGAGGAAATCATCGATCTCCTCAAGAGACTCTCGACGGAACGCGGTGTCACTATCATTTCCGCAACCCATGACATCAAGATGCTTAACGTCTCCGATCGGGTCGTGTGGATTCGTGACGGGCGCATCGACCGTCTGGAGGAACGGGAAAAACTGAGAATCTCCATAGGGGAGGTGATCTAAGACCATGCGACACCATCCCCCCAGAGGCCGACGAGAATCGCATCTTCTGACCATTATCGGGTTACTGGTCGTTCTTCTCACGACCTGTTTCAATTCAGATGCCGCAGGAGAGGACATTCTGGATGATCTGGCTTTTTTCGCCGGTCTATCTGACCGCACCAGCGGTACTCGCGGGAACGAGGAGGCTATCGATCACATTACTCAATCCTTTGAAAGCGCGGGTCTCGAGAATGTCGGCTCTCATCGCTTTCTCGCCCCTGTCCCCGAGGTCCTGTCCGCATCCCTTGAGGTGCGAGGTGAGACTCTGGAGATCTTTCCATGGGGACCCAATGTGGTCTATCTGCCCATGACTCCGAAGGAGGGACTGCGAGGCCCGATGGTCTACGTGGGGGATGGCAGTCTGGATCGCTTCGACGGCAAGACCGTCCAGGGCAGTATCGTACTCATGGATATGGAATCCCTTGACAACTGGATGAATGCGGCACTCCTCGGAGCCAGGGCTCTCGTTTTCCTTGGATCTCACAGGTCTGTGTCGGGAGAATTCAAGCAGAAGGACATTCCCACTCCCGTCGCCTTTCCAAGATTCTGGGTCACACCGGAATCCGGCGCAAAACTCAGGAGCATGGCCGGAGAGATACCCCCCGAAGCCGTTGTCAAATGCCGTACACGCTGGCAGAACAAGGTCCTTCAGAACATCTACGGTTTTCTTCCCGGAAAGAACCCGGAACTGAAAAACCAGCTTGTCGTTCTCGATGCGTTTTACGATTCATCTTCCCACGTTGTCGGTCTTTCCCCCGGAGCCGACGAAGCCATCTCCATTTCCATGCTGCTTCACCTGGCAAGGCAGTTCGCCAGGGACCCTCCGGATCGGAGCATCCTCTTCCTGGCCACGGGGGGGAATGCCCAGAGTCTTGCAGGGACCAGGCATTTCGTCCACGTTTTAACTGCACGAAAGAAGCTTCTCCGGAAAGAGCGCAAAGATCTGGAGGAGAAGAAGAAGTCGGTTGACCGCGATCTCGAGCTCCTGCAGCAGGAGGCAAATCCACTTCAGGTCACAGATGCCCCGGACCGGAGCCGGGTCATGGAGCTACTGGTCCGGGGGGCGAAAGACAGGGCCGACCTTTTCACAAGAGAAGCACAATATCAGCGGATGTCCAAGTCGCAGGAGTTCTCCGAACCTGTGCAGGATGCCCGCCCATACCGACTCATCTCATGGGCTGCGAAACCCGAAGACTTGTCTCCACAACAGCAGGAGATCGCTCTCCGGATTCTGAGAGAAGCTGTTCCCGACCTGAGGGAACAGCAAAAGGAGCTTAAACGGAGAATCCAGGCGCTCAAGTCGAGCAACCACCTGAGAAATCGTGTGGACGAATACAACCCGGTCCTGTTTCTGAGTCTTCACCTTTCGTCCCATTCTCCCAGCATGGGACTGGTGGAAATGGGAGAAAGCTATCCCGTTCGTGAAAATGTCAAACGAATGTTGCGCTCACCCAGATTGATGAGTCTCTTCTATCGCATAGCGAGCGAGGTCTCCAGGGAGACCGGCACCGAGGGGATCATTCGGGAGACTTCAGGCAGCAGCGCTTCCGGAGAGATCCTCAGCGTAGCCCATCATTCCACCCATTTGTGCTGCGACGTCGGTGTCATCGCGGGTCTCACCTCGGTATCCCTCATGAGCCTTGACGACAACCGATGCAGGTGGTCCACCCCGCATGACACTCTGGAACATGTGGATAGCGCGAATGTCAAGAGAATGGCCCTGGTGCTGCCGCCTCTTCTTCAAAAGCTCTTCTCCCACGAGTCTCTTCCCCACGCACCGGAAGGGGGTATTCGAGGGTTGGCCGGCCTTGAAGGACGAGCCAATTTCATACGCCAGGGGGAGCTCTTCCCGGATCAACCTGCGTCGGGCACAATCATATCGGTCTTCCAGAAAGACAGCATCTTCCGAACGATGGTCAATCAGGATGGGACGTTCTTCATGCCAGGACTGGCCAACAACCGGGTGGCGTTGGAAAAACTGATCATCGAGCCGTATGGGCTGGATCCTGAAACAGGAAGGATTTCGAGAACGGCGGACAAGAAGCAGACGGGCAAAATCAACTACCGGGTAAAGGTCAAGACTGATCTCGCCAGTGTCTCACTGGTCATGTTCCATTGCCGGCAGACCGATGTTCTCCCGGTTTTCAACCCCGGCAATCTGGGTTACCTCACCAAGGTCGAATTGCTGGATGCCGCTACGGAGACGACTCCTCTCAAACACTGGTATAGCAGGGTCGATGGCCGTAATACCAACGCCGTTTCCATTTTCCTCGAGAAGGGAACCCGGTTCAAACTCATCATGTCCGAGTCTCTTCTTGCCAAGGAACTGTTTTTCCTGAACAGTTCCATTGAGAATCCCACGGGTGGCGGTTTTCTCATTGCCGATCCGCAAATTCCGCCTCTCGCGCCCTATCATGCAGCTAATGATTTGCGCCTCCTTGTCGCAGGGCGTTTGAAAAACCTCGTTGACCACGGTATCATCAACCGCCACCTGGAGTCTCTCTATGAGTCGGCTTCCGGAGATCTTGTGCAGGCCCGGGAGAGTCTCAACGCGAAGGAATACGGCAAGTTCCGCAGACTCGCCGGATCTGCACTGGCCAAGCTCAACGGCGTATATGACGAAATTGAGCGCAACCAGCGGGATGTCCTTGCGGGGGTCATGTTTTTCATTGCTCTTTTCGTACCGTTCGCTCACTGCATGGAACGATTCCTGTTCGCCTTCCGCGGCATCTATCAGCAAATCACCGCCTTCCTGCTCATCCTGCTGATGACCATTTTCACCATTCGGGCCCTTCATCCAGCGTTCCAGCTCACCTACAGTCCCATGGTGGTTATCATCGCCTTTTTCATTGTGGGCCTTTCGCTCCTCGTCTCCTGGATCATTTTCATACACTTTGAAGAACAGATGGCTCGGATGGAGAGCCGAGCGGCACACCTCAAAACGCCGGAAGCCAGCAAATGGCAGTCCTTCGGGGCAGGTTTGTCCATCGGGGTATCCAACCTGAACAGAAGGAAGCTGCGAACGGGGCTCACCTGTCTCACTCTGATCATCCTTACTTTCACCGTTATGTCTTTTACCAATGTCAAGAGTCTTCACAAGACCACCCGGACGATGATCGCCGAGGAAACCCCCTATGAGGGTGTGCTGCTCCGTCACCAATATCGCCTTCCTCTTACCCTTCTTCCCCTTGAGGATATGAGGAGCCGCTTTGGAAAAGATGCCTCGGTGTGGCCGCGGGGATGGGTGGAACCAGGAATGCATCGGGATCGCACCTTGGCAAATATCTATTCGGCTAACGGCTCCTCCCCTGTCGAAGGGATCCTCGGTCTTGGAGCCGATCCCCCTGCTTATTTTCGAAAAATGGTGGAATACGGTCACTGGTTCGGTCCGGTAGAGGACAACAGCATCATTCTTCCTCTCGCCATGGCCGGGGCGCTCAATCTGGACCCTCAAAGGGACTTGAATGCCACTGTTCGTCTGATGGGGGAGTCTTACCGCGTAGTGGGCTTCATCGATGGGGCTGCCTTGCAGTCTTCCCGAGATCTTGACCAAGAGACCATTCTGCCAGCCTATCCCGAGGTTGGTCATACTGAAGAACTCACAGAGGCCGAAGTGGAAGCCGTGCAGTCCGGAGAAGTGATTCTTCCACAGACCAGTCGGTTTCGATACGCCAATGGGAATCTCACCGTCATCATCCCGTTCGAGCGAGCTCTGCAGTGTGGCGGCAACCTGATGTCCATCTCAATCATCCCCGCCCAAAGGAGCTGGAGACCTCTCGATGCCGCCGATGAACTGTCCACCTGGCTCGGATTTCCACTTTTCGTGGGTGAAAACGGAACCTGGTTCCACAGTGCCAGTACGACCATGCGGTATCAGGGGGTCACAAACCTCCTCGTTCCCATCCTGATCGTGATCTTCATCACTTTGAATACCATGATCGGCCACGTCCATGAACGTCAGCGGGAGATCGGCACTTACACTTCCGTGGGGCTCGCTCCCACTCATGTGGGTTTTCTATTCATTGTGGAAGCGCTTTCTCTCGCAGTCATTTCGACGGTCATTGGATATATTCTTGCGCAGCTGAGTGCCAAGTACCTGGGAAACACCGCCCTGTTTTCCCAGCTCACATTCAATTATTCGTCCCTGGCCAGTGTGGCCTGCATGTTCCTGGTGTTCTCCGTCGTGTTTCTCGCGGCTTTGTACCCCGCCCGGATGGCCGCCGTCATGGCCATGCCCGATGTGGAGCGATCCTGGACTCTGCCCGAGCCCCGAGGGGAAGGTATCTACATGACCCTCCCCTTTCTTTTCAAGCATGAAGAGGAAAAAGGAATCATGGGATTCCTCAACGCTTACTACGTCTCCCACGAGGATGCCGCACAGGAGTCCTTCATCGCGGATGATACGGTCATGAATATCGAAAGCCCCGAAATGCACAGCGAGCAGGTTCCCGGCCCCTTATGTCTCCTCATCCGTGCAAATGTCTGGCTCGAACCTTTTGATTTCGGCATCAAACAACGGATTCAACTGCACTGCTGTCCATCCCGAGACGACCCCGGATACTTGGAGATTGCCATTCAGATGATCCGGATTTCCGGAGAACGCTCAGCATGGGTACGTGCCAATAGAAATTTCATCAAGGGATTGCGAAAGCAGCTTCTATTGTGGCGTTTTCTGAACACTGAAGCCAAAATTCATTACAGCAGTCTGGTGCCCCTGGAGTATGCAGGCCGGGCGGGTGGAGCTCTCTCATGAAGGAAGCCCCTGTCCGTCTGAGAGCATTCTTCATCGGAATCGTGTTTGTCGTCTTCTTCTGCGGATTCACGTCCTACAATAACGTCAAGCTTCTTAACAGTCCCCTTGCGGGGGGGCATTTTCCCCTGTCATCCTTTGCGTGTCTTCTCTTCGTCCTTGCAGCGATCAATCCCTTCTTTTCCATGATGAGAAGGTCCTGGCGGCTCCGTCTCCATGAGATCCTTCTCATCTGGTCCATGGTGACCGTTGCAACAGGGATTGCCTACACGGGCCTCATGAGGACTTTCATCATCAACATCACAACCCCGGCATGGCTCAAGACGACCGCCGGCAACCTCGGTCAAGCTCTCACCCCACTGCTCCCCGCGTCCCTTTTTCCCAGCGAGCCCGGGATGATCGGTGATCTGTACCGGGGTCTTGAGGGTGGGATCGATATGAGCTGGTGGGAAGTACTCTACCGAATTCCCTGGGCTGCATGGACGGTCCCCATGCTCTGGTGGGCTCTTTTCATCGTACTGGTATACACTGCCATGGTGGGGATGGTCGGTGTTTTCTCACATCAGTGGATTGAAAATGAAAAGATGAATTTTCCTCTCCTTCGAGTCCCCGAAATATTGTGCGATGAGGCAGAACGAGGAAGCCTGGCAGGTTTCTTCCTTCACAGGTATTTTCTGGTGGGTATCAGCCTGCCTTTCTTCCTCCATTTCTTAAACGGCCTGCACACCTATTTTCCACAGATTCCCCAGATTCCAACTCTCATTCTGGCCCAGCCTTACGTACCCAAGGAGGGTCTTTTCTCGGGCTTTTATAAACTGAAGATCTACATCTATCCGGCATTTATCGGGTTTGCCTTTCTCGCCTCGAAGCAGGTTTCCTTCAGCCTCTGGAGCTTCTTTCTGCTGGGAGGACTGCTGCCCGGACTTCTTGAGCTCTTTGGATGGCGTCTGCCCGCCGCTGCTCTCGGTACCACCTTCGGTCCAGTTATTTCCAAAGTGGAAGAGATGCAAATGGTCGGTGCCTTTGCCATGTTCTTCATCTTCATCCTCTGGCTTGCCAGGGATCACCTCAAGCTGCTCTTCCGTTCCATCCTGACCGGCAAGGAAATCATCGATGAATACCATGGTTTCATGAGACCCCGTCCCGCACTCCTTCTCCTTCTCGTCGGCCTCTCGGGCATGATCCTGTGGTTGACTCTCTGTGGAATGGATCTCGCAGCTACTGTCAGCTTTCTCGGTATTTCCTTCATGCTCCAACTGGTTGCTTCCCGATTGATCTGCCAGGGAGGGCTCCCCTATTTCACCCTCGTTCTCGCGCCTTCCGACGGCTTCCTGGCTTTTCTCGACACCCGTCTCATCGCTCCCACCTCCCTGTACTTCGGCATAATCATCCAGAAACTCACCTTTCTGGATCTGCGGGAGTCGCTCATGCCGTCACTCTTTCACAGTTCCAAGCTTTCCGACGGTTCAAATCCTCGAAATCGTTTCCTGTGGGGAATCCTCCTGGCTATCGCCGTGGGACTTGCCGTCTCCTTCATCTCAATGCTGGCGCTCTACTACAAGTTCGGGATCAATATCCTCCCCGACGAATGGGCCGTCGAAACCACACGACGGGTGCATGAAAATGTGGGTCACCTGCTGAATCATCCCGAAGAGCCCAAGACATGGAGCATGATCTTCACTGTGGTTGGAGGGATTGTGATGGCAATCCTTGCCCTGGGGTATCATCTGTTCATCTGGTGGCCGGTGCACCCCATCGGCTATCTGGTTACATACAGTTCTGCAATGCAGATCCTCTGGTTCGGATTCTTCATCGGCTGGCTTTGCAACATCCTCGTGCTGCGTTACGGCGGAGTCAGCCTCTTCAGAGAGGTGAGACGTCTTTTTATCGGCCTTGTTGTGGGAGACATGGTCATGGCAGTGGTATGGCTCACAGTGGGTCTTTTCACTCCCATCAGTTATCATGTGCTGCCATTGTAAAGAGCGGCGGTGAAGCCCGGAAGCCCGCAATTCACCGAGGAGAATGATGTACGAGGACAAGGAGCTTAAAGAATATCGCGACTTATTGAGCGCTCCCGAGAAATTCGAAGAGGGGTTCGGATGGAAATCCATCGTAGGCGCCATATTCATCGGGTTTCTCATGATGCCCGGTTCCATGTATCTCGGTCTCGTTATCGGCACGGGAATCGGACCGGCTGCCCGCTGGGTGACGATCATCCTTTTTGCTGAAATTGCCAAGAGAGCTTACACCCGGCTGAGCCAGCAAGAGATTTTTGTCCTTTATTACATGGCGGGGGCTGCAATGGCCTCGCCGTTTTCAGGACTGCTCTGGAATCAATACCTGGTCCAGTCGGAAGCCGCGAGGATGCTGGGGCTGGCTGAGCACATCCCAGCCTGGGTTGCCCCCCAGCTTGGCTCCGATTCACTTCTCGAAAGGAATTTCTTTCACAGGGACTGGCTGGTTCCCATTCTTCTCCTGGTGGGCTTCGAGATCATCTCCGCCGTGGATCACTTCGGCCTAGGGTACGCATTGTACCGCTTGACTTCCGATGTGGAGAAACTGCCGTTCCCCATGGCACCTGTCGGTGCTCTCGGAAACATGGCCCTGGCGGAGTCCACCCGAAAGGAAGAAACAGGGTGGAAATGGCGGGTTTTCTCAACAGGGGGAATGATCGGACTATGCTTCGGGGCCCTTTATGTCCTTCTCCCCGCCGCTTCGGGCGTGGTGCTCTCTGAACCCATCCAGCTCTTCCCTATTCCCTGGATCGAGCTCACCCACATGACCGAAGATTTTCTCCCTGCGGTTGCAACGGGGATTCAGCTCGACCTGGGTATTCTTTTCCTCGGGATGGTCCTGCCCTTCTGGGCAGTCATCGGAGGGGGAATCGGCCTCATCATTACCATGATCGCCAACCCCATTCTCTACGAGCACGGGATTCTTCATCGCTGGCACAAGGGCATGGGAACGGTGGACACGGTTTTCGCCAACAACTTCGACTTCTACATGAGCTTCGGCATCGGTCTGGGGCTCGCCATTGCAGCCATAGGAATCTTCCACGTGTTCATCAGTTTCAGGCAAAAGCATCTCGGACCTTTGAAGGAGCGGCTTCGAGCCCTGTTTCGCCCGCCTCCGGGCCGAGGGGACTTCAGCATCTGGATCGCCCTGGGTATCTACGTGGTCTCCACGGGGGCGTACATCACCCTTTCAGCCTATCTTGTGCCGGGATTTCCCTGGATCTTCCTGGTTGCCTATGGATTCATCTACACCCCGATCATTTCCTACATCTCGGCGCGGATGGAGGGAATTGCCGGTCAGTTTGTGAGCCTCCCCATGGTTAGGGAAGCGAGCTTCATGGCAGCGTCCAAGTTCTTCGGCTATACGGGCATCGGCATATGGTACGCTCCCATTCCCTTTCACAACTATGGCAAGGCAACCCAGAGATGGCGTGAAATCGAGCTCACGGGAACCAGCTTCCGAAGCATCATCAAGGCGGAAATCCTCGTGATTCCCATTGTGCTTGTGGCAAGCCTTCTCTTCTCCCAATATATCTGGCGGCTCGCACCCATACCGTCAAGCCAGTATCCTTATGCCCAGGAGCTCTGGCATCTTCAGGCACTGAATACCCTTCTCCTCCAGAGCGCAACCATGGAAGGGGATTCTCCCTTTTTCCAGGCGCTGAGACTTGAATACATGGGTATCGGTATGGTTCTCGGGATCTTGACCTATTGGGGGTTGGCTGCTCTCAACCTGCCCGTGATGCTCATCTACGGGGTGACCCGCGGACTTGGACAAACCACGCCCCATGGAATATTCCTCGAAATCCTGGGAGCGTTTCTCGGGCGTTATTACTTCATGAAAAAATACGGGGTAGCCTGGCGCCAATATGCCCCTGTTCTGCTGGCCGGCTTTTCATGCGGCATGGGCCTCATGGGGATGCTCGCCATGGGCTTTACTCTGATCCTCCGGTCTCTCAGAAGCCTCGCCTACTGAAATGGGAATTCCCTTTCCGCGGCCCTGACTGAAACGCACTTTCGATTTCGATTAGAGGGCTTGAAGGTCCTTTTTCAATAAGCAGGTCGGGATTCCAATCCCGAAAGCGTTTACACCCAGATGCCGGGTATAAAAACCCGACCTTCAAAGCAGTTGCGGCGTGGACTCATTGCGAAGGTACTCTTGAAGCAGGAAACACATTGGTCTTCCTTCAGAAAGAAGGCTCGCAAGTCTTCATTCCTCTTCACCACAATGCCTAGAATCCCCGCGCATGGCGATGGGGCTTCGGCCTGCCCCCCGTGAACACAAACAGAAGAAGAACTCCCCCCGCAAATCCTCCGATATGGGCCCACCAGGCGACGCCACCGACGTTCTGTGCACTGGACAGCAAGGAAAAGGTCCCGCTGAAAAACTGGAGGACGAACCAGAATCCCAGAAATACATAGGCAGGAATTTCCATCAGGGTGAAGAAAAAGAAAACGGGGACGAATGCAAGAATCCTGGCGTGTGGGTAAAGTATGAAGTAGGCTCCCATGACTCCTGCAACGGCGCCGCTTGCTCCGATGGTTGGAATGCGTGAATCGAAGTTGGTGAAAACCTGAATCGCAGCGGCAATCAAACCCGAAAGAATGTAGAAAAGAAGATAGCGCACGTGTCCGAGTTCACCCTCCACATTGTCGCCGAAGATGTAGAGCGTCCACATGTTTCCCACAAGGTGAAGCCATCCTCCATGGAGGAACATGGATGTGAAAAGAGGCAGGGTACGTTCCATCACGCTGAAATGCACGGAAATACTCGGTTGGGTGAGCTTGGCCGGAATCAGGCCGTACGCAAACAGAAAGGGCTCCAGTCCCTGGCCGAGCATCAGTTCGTAGATGAAGACGACCACGCAGGCTGCGATGACGGCGAGATTGACCGTTGCCGTTCCTCTCGAAGGGTTTGCATCGCGCAAAGGGATCATGATCTTGTCCCGTCTCTCCTTGGGGTTTTCGGCTGATTGAGGAAGGATTCGACATGGGATAAAAATGACACGAGGCCATTGCAGCTGGATTGCTCCAAAATCCGTATTATTTGATGAGCATCACGGGGCAGTCAGATAGAATACTCACTTTGTAGCTTATGCTGCCCCAGCCCTGAACCGGGTTTTCCAGGTTAATCCTGTGGGAACTCAGGACAATAAGATCCACTTCCTTTTCGTCTGCAAATCTTACGATTTCTCTCACACGCTTTCCATAGCAAATTTCCTTGAAGATGATCGATCCAGCGTCAGGAAAAAGCCCGCTGATTCGATCCATTATCCTCATAGCCCGCTTGTGCAGCTTCTTGTAGAAGTCATGAAACTCATCTTCCTCACTGTCATCAATGGTCTCAATTACATGGAGGAGTGTCACCCGGCAGGATTCACCCACCGCCATCTTCAGCGCGATTTCCACAGCCTTGAGACTCTTTTCGGTGAGATCAGTAGGAATCAGAATATGTCTGAACATGGACCGACCCCCTCTCAACCCATGATATGAAATAATGGATTCCAGTTGTTCGGCGGAGCAGTACGAACTCACTATAATCATTAATGTCCTCAAACAGACCATTCTTTTCCCATGGTTTTCATTCGGCCCGGCGAAGAGACGGCAAGTGGTTTGAATTTCACACCAATTGATGGCTCTTTCAAAACAGGGAAAGCATCCACAGAGAAAACCCGCGGGTTCTTGACCTTCTACTGAAAGCCCTTATTAAGAAATGGAGGTTTCAATAGGAACCAATGCTCATGTAGGCTCAAGGCTCTATGCGAATCCATCGTATTAACAAGCGGAGCAAGAGGCGGTTCAACGCAACTACTCAATGAGCTCCGGTAACGACCGCTCTGCAGGTGGGGTTTGCATACCCGACACATCGGCGCGAAGGATCTCGGGATTGGAATCCCGACCTGCTTATTGAGAAAGCACGGTTCAGTCTTTTCTTGATCTTGATTCCCAGCGAAAAATAGGCATTGCACTGGAGGTTTTGCCGTGGTCTCCTGTTTCTTATTTCCGAGATCAGTCCGTATCAGGGCCAGATTACACAGTCTGAGAATACTTCTCCCTTCGATTTTCGCTGTCTTGCTTGCATCGTGCGGTGCCAACCCACCATTCGATGAAGAGAAATGGCATGAAGAAGTAAGAAGCCCCGACCCTGCATCGCTGTACGCAACTCATTTCCGGGATGGCCGCTTTTTCAATCCCTGGCTTCCCATCGAGCACGGGGGTTTCAAACGGTTACTCCAATGGCGTTTTTCCTCAGTTGAAGCCTATTCGGAAGAGGAGGAGCGGTTCAAGCCGAAGGTCATTCCGGAACTCCCACTCCAAATTCAGGCCCTGGTTGATGCGGGCAATGACTTCATTGTCTGGGTCGGTCATGGAACCTTTCTCTTGCGTCTCAACGGCCAATACTGGCTGACGGACCCCATCCTGACCGAAAGGGCGCTTCTGCCCAAGCGAAAAACACCACCTGCCATTTCCATCGATGAACTGAACACGCTCAATCTGGACATTAATCTCATCATCACCCACAACCACTACGACCATCTCGACAAACCCTCTGTGAAAGGATTGCGGAACATTCAGCGGGTCTTCGTTCCTCTGGGTCTCAAAGGCTACATGGAAAAGCTGGGCAAGAGGAACGTTACGGAGATGGACTGGTGGGAGTCTCTCGACTTGGAGGACGGCACCCGCCTGGTATGTCTTCCCACGCAACACTGGTCCATGCGCATTGGTCAGTGGAGAAACCGGACCCTGTGGGCAAGCTTTCTTCTCGTCACACCACGCAAGAAAGTCTATATCGGCGGTGATAGCGGCTATTTTATCGGCTACAGGGAAATCGGCCGGAAGTACCCGGGGATCGACTATGCCCTATTACCCCTGACCGCCTACCATCCACGATGGTTCATGCATTATGCCCACATGAATGCGGAGGAAGTTCTGGACGCCTTTCAGGATCTCGGTGCCCGCTTCCTCGTTCCAACCCAGTGGGGAACGTTTCGCCTGGGCAACGAACCGATAGGATACCCCGCTCTGGACTTAGGAAGAAAGGTTCGAGACAGGAAGATGGACCCTTCGCGGGTGATCATCCTGGACCTCGGGCAGATGGAGCAGTTGCGATAACCATGCCTCCACCATTCAGCCCGACATTCATTCTGCAAATCCTTTGGATCAACAATCCTTCAAAGATCAGAAACACAGGAATAGGTCGGGTTTCACCAGCCGACATTCTACTGTCGGGGTCGGAAACACGACCTGTCTGACGAGCGCAGATCAGCTACTCTTCCATTGCTTCGGGGGGAGAAACCGCTCGGAAGACTACCACGACCTTCCCCTTCGCCCGCAACCGCCGCTGCAGAATTCCTCCATCGTCAGCAAACCATCTGCATTGGCATCCCTCGCCTTGAAAATCTCCTCCGGTGTGCCGCGACGATGTTCGATAGCCGCGAATTCAGCTTCGTCAACCTTACCATCCTTGTTTGTGTCCAGGGAAGTGAAGCGATCCTGACACATCATTCGGGGCCTCCCCTTCCCGTATTGACCCTGCGCCATCGACGAATCGGC
>JAAYUJ010000617.1 GCA_012517775.1 Deltaproteobacteria bacterium | reverse complement strand
GGAAACGTTCTCCGCGTTGAGACCACCCGCAAGAACAATGGGAACGGTACGGGCGAGGCTGTTAGCAGCACTCCAGTCCCAGATCATGGCGTTTCCGCCGGGAAGTGGGCCGCCGGCACATTCAACCAGGTAGGCGGAGGCATCGTAGGAAGCTGCAGCAGAAAGTGGTGGAAATCCGTTGTGAAACAAAGCCTTGATGACTTTAAGCCCCCGACGTCTGAGCCTGTCGATGAGAAGAGGCGCTTCCCGGCCATGGAGCTGGACGGCTCTGAGTCTGCAACGCTCCGCTTTTCCCATGATTTCAGAGTAGTCCTCGTTGACAAAAACCCCGACAACCCATGCAGGGGCGGGGAGAGCCTTTACGATCTCCAGAGCCTGATCTTCGGTCACGCAGCGAGGACTGGGGGGATAGAAGACACAACCGACGGCGTCCGCTCCCGCCTCGATACAGGTCACAGCCTCGTCGACAAGTGTCAGTCCACAAATTTTGACTTGAGGGCAGCTTTTTTGCACATTCAAAGGCAAAGGAATCTCTCCGATGTGGAACCGCATTTCCTGAGAGGTGAGACTTGTGATTCCATCATTCCCCCAGAAGTTCCCCGAGAAATCTCTCCGGGTTGTCCGACCGGACCAGGCTCTCTCCGATGAGAAAATTCCAGATGCCCGCATCGAGAAGTCTGAGAATATCGGCCCTGTTGCGGATTCCACTCTCTGAAACCGCAACCTGATGGGAGGCCAGATGGCGGGCGATGGATACGGATGTATGCAGGTCGGTCTCAAAAGTCGTCAGATCTCTGTTGTTGATCCCGATCAAGCGGGCTCCCGCCCGCGTGGCATCATCGAGCTCCCTCTCCGAATGGACTTCCACAAGGGCGTCCAGGCCCATTTCACCGCACACTCCTAGAAGGTCCCTCAGCTCGGGTCTGGTGAGGGCGCGTGCGATAAGCAGGACGGCATCCGCCTTCATGACTGCGGCTTGGTATACCTGGTAGGGGGTGATGATGAAGTCCTTCCGCAACACGGGCAAGTTGACGCAAGACCGGACCTGCCCAAGATCGTCCGGTCTCGCCTGAAAAAACGTCCGGTCCGTCAGAACGGAAATGGCGGCGGCCCCTCCCCGCTCATATGACCTGGCGGTCTGCACGGCATCCAGATCAGTCCTTATCGATCCTTTGGAAGGAGAAGCCCTTTTGATTTCAGCGATAACGTTGGCACCCCGTGGGCCCGGAGCCATCAGCGTTTTCCATAAGGATCGTCTGCCGTCCCGCTGCAGGGCCGCTTCTCTCAGGTCCCCTTCGGACAACTCGTTGCGAGCCGCTTCGACCTCTATCCTCTTCTGATCGAGTATCCTGGCAAGAAAATCTGTGCTCATGGTGTCTCGTATTCAAAGTCTGATCCATTGACAAGAGCCGTCACCCGGGTTCATCCGTTCTCCTGGGTAAACCGGATGAGCGCATCCATTTTGTCTGCAGCCCGCCCCTCGTCGATGGCCTTTTCCGCCTGCAGGATGCCCTCCTGGAAATCCGCAACCGTACCCGCAGCCATGAGAGCTGCTGCTGCATTGATCACCACCACGTCACGCCGGGCACTCTTCTCCCCCTGGAAGATCTTCTGGGTGATTGCAGCGTTGGCGGAAGGATCGCCACCGGTCAGGGAATCGGGCTCTGCCCTCCTGCCCAAAAGCTGCTCGGGGGTGATGTCGTAGGTACGGATGAGTCCGTCCTTGAGCTCCGAAATGCGAGTGGGGGCACACACCGTGATTTCGTCAAGTCCGTCATGACCATGGACCACAAAAGCACGTTTGGCTCCAAGTAATCGCAGGGCCTGGGCAAACATTTCCGTGAGCTCGGGGGCGAAAACCCCCAGAAGCTGGCAGTTGGCTCCGGCAGGGTTGGTCAGGGGACCCAGCATGTTGAAGATGGAACGTACCCCGACCTCTTTCCTCGCTTTTGCGGCATGGCGCATGGCTCCGTGAAACAGAGGCGCAAAAAGGAAGCCGATACCGATTTCTTCAATGGCTTGCTCCACCACCTCCGGAGGCACATCCAGGCGCATTCCCAAAGCTTCCAGCATGTCGGCGCTTCCGGACTTGCTGGATACTGAACGATTGCCGTGCTTGGCGACCGTCACCCCGCAGCCCGCCACCACGAATGCAGCGGTTGTGGAAATATTGAAGGTGCTGCTGCGGTCCCCTCCTGTTCCGCAGGTGTCGACAACGGTTTCCGCTGTGGTCTGGATGCGTGTCGCTTTGCGCCGCATTGCTCTCGCCGCGCCGGCCAGCTCCGAGAAGGTCTCGCCCTTGGTGGCAAGCGCTCCCATGATTGCTCCGATCTGGGCATCGGTGGCGTTGCCGGACATGATCTCATTCATCAAGGCTGCCATTTCCGTTTCATCCAGATCCTGCCTCTGGATGATTTTTTTGAGGCTTTCCTGAATCATCCCCTTTCTCCTCTGTCTTGTCCGTTGGCTCCATTGAGAAAGTTTCTGAGAAGCCGCTTGCCCACGGGGGTCATAATCGATTCCGGGTGAAACTGAATCCCCTCGGTGTAATGCACCCTGTGCCGGATCCCCATGATTTCCCCGTCCTCTGCTTCGGCTGTCACCTCGAGGCATTCCGGAAGATGCTCCCGTGAGACCGCCAGAGAGTGGTAGCGCATTGCTTGGAAAGGGGCGGCGATGCCCTTGAAGAGATTCCTGCCGTCGCTGGTCACCGTCGAAGTCTTGCCGTGCATGAGTCGCATGGCGGAAACGACCCTGCCTCCGAATGCTGCGGCAATGGCCTGATGTCCCAGACACACTCCGAGGATGGGGATTTTTCCCGAGTACTTCTGAATGAGGGCCACGGAGATGCCGGCGGTCTCCGGTCTGCACGGACCGGGCGAAATGACGATCCCCCTGGGACGGAGAGCCCCGACTTTCTCCACAGTAATCTCATCGTTCCGGAAGACCTTCACTTCCGTGTCGAGCATCAGGAGATACTGTACGAGGTTGTACGTGAATGAATCGTAGTTGTCGATCATCAGAATCATGATCTTCTCCCAACAGCGTCTGCATGAGCGATCAACTGCAGCGCTTTCTGAATGGCTTTGGCCTTGTTGACCGTTTCAACCCGCTCCTTTTCCGGGTCGGAATCGGCAACGAT
>JAAYUJ010000090.1 GCA_012517775.1 Deltaproteobacteria bacterium | reverse complement strand
CGGCAGAGGCAGGGTCCGGAGAATCACCTGCATCGCGTCCTCATACCTCTTTTGGGCGATAAGCGCCACGTAGCCGTGGGCGTTCACCTGATTGGGACAGGCATTGGTGCAGGGAGAACGGTCCAGCTTGTCGATGGCGAACGCCCCGGGGACAGCTTGGGGATAGTTACGAAAGATGGCCTTGCGCTGCTTCAGGTTCAGATCGAAATCCGCAGGGACATCAATGGGACAGACCTTTTCACATTCCCCGCAGCCCGTGCATCGGTCGGTCAATACATATCGGGGCTGCCGTTTCAGAGTCAGAGTGAAATTTCCCGGCTCCCCCTCGAGTTTCTCAACCGTTGTCCGTGTAAGGATCTCAATGTTGCGATGGGTGGCCAGTTCAACCAGTTTCGGGCCCATCATGCAGGAGGAACAATCGTTGGTGGGGAAAGTCTTGTCCAGTTGAGCCATGACTCCACCAACGCTTGCCTGTTCTTCCACAAGGTAAACCTTAAAGCCGGAGTTGGCAGCTTCCAGGGAAGCCTGAATGCCTCCGATACCTCCCCCGATAACGGTTACCGCCCCAATCTTCTGCGTCTTCGGCGTCGTCGTGCTTGCTTGCTGGGACATGAGCAGATCAACCTTTCCGCAGCGGCATGAATGCCAGGTTGACAGGAACAAAGGCCTTCAACCATGATGTCATGGCAGAAGTCCCTTTTTTGCGAGCAAAGGCCTGGGATCCGCAAAGTGCCGGCTGAGCCATGATGAAACCTCCGGTACTTCACATGCCAAGCCGATGAGCTCTGTAAAATAAAAAACGGGAGAAGCGAACTTCCTGCCCCACTCCGCTTCGATCTTATCCTGGTACATGTCCAGATTTGACTGACACATCTGGCAGGAAACCACGAAGGCCTCAGCTCCAACCCTTTGAGCCATGTCGTAAAGCTTTCCAACCATCCTGTATCCCATATCCGGACGGGAAAGCATGAGGCTCGCCCCACAACAGTCCGTCTTGTACGGCCATGGGATCGAAGTCCCCCCAAGGGCTTTCACAATGCGGTCCATGCTCTGGGGATTCTCATAGTCCCGCACACCGGTCACACGGGGAGGTCTGCTTGCCATGCAACCATAGTAACACACCACCTTCAGACCCTTCAGAGGCTTCTTTACACTCCCGGCAAGCTTCTTTAGCATGTCATGCGTCGCAAAGAAGTTTGCCATGTCCCAAACCTCGGGAACACGTGTTTCGAGTTGCACTGAATAGCGGTCCCTTTCCTCGTTCTCAAAAGCCCAGGATGCCGCCTTGAGCCGATTGAAGCAGAGGGGGCAAGGAACGAGCATATCTTCATTGGGGAGCATGCCCGCAAGCTTCAGATTGCGGCCAGCCAACTCAACGCTCGCCTTGTGGTCGACACTGTGCGCTGCGGTTGCACCACAGCAGTTCCAATCCGGGACCTCCTCCAGCTGGATGTCGAAGTAACCGCAGACCCCCTCGATGGAATCGGCATAATCGCGCGCCGTGCTTTCAAGAGAACAGCCCGGGTAATAGGTGACCTTCATGATGAAATTCCCCCTTTTCTGGAAGGCCGGAGGATTGAGCGGACTTCCTCTCTTGCCTGAATGGGCTTTGGAGTAAGGGCGAATCGTTTCTTTCTCAACAGGCGCCATCCCATCTTTGCGTCATCCAGCCACGTCCCTTTGCGGATTTTGTCCCGCAGCTGGCCGCTTCTCAGAAAATAGACCGGCAGGAGGCTTCCCTCGAACACGCGACCACCCTGCCTCACATTATCCAAAAACGTCTTGTGAAGGGCAAGAATCTGGGGCATGGGAGAGGGTATTCCCTCCCGAACGGCCAGTTCCTTCAAATAATCCATGACCTCGGCAATGTGAATACCGTTGGGGCAACGGGTCGTGCAAGTCTCGCAGGATGCGCAGACCCATATGGTACGCGATCGCAGTATTTCGTCTTTCAACCCGAGGAGAGCATACCGGATAATCTGATCCGGATAGAGATCCATGGCAAAAGTGGTAGGGCACCCGCTGGTGCATTTGCGGCACTGGAAGCACTCCGCTACATGGAAGGGCCCGGCAGCTTCCATCTGATCGAGAAAGGCATAATCTGGAACAGAACCGGTTTGTTGCATGCGTGCAATGCCTCCTGGCAAAAGGGTCCTCTTAATAATTTCAAATGGACACGCTGACCATCGACTCCTCTATCATATAAAAAGGCGGAATCGCTGAAGCATCAGCGTTCCGCCCTTATGGCCCGTAAGACAACCGCCCCAAATTCCACAAAGGGGGCACCTGAAAATCATACTCTCTTGCACGAAAATTCGGGGAAACCGGATCACAATAGCACCACTTCAACAGATCGAGAAATTATAGAGAACAGCGAGCAAGATGCCAAATTAAACAACAGAGAAAGACCACCCGGAACCCACCATCGAATGCAGAACCATAAATTCTTGGGATGGCACTAGTACCCGCGAAAACCCTCTCCTGTCAGGTCACCAACCTTTCCCGGATAAACCGGCACACTCTCACAACACCCACCCATGAGATCCAGATATCAAGGAGGTAATGCCTCAGACCCCTTTCCTGCCGCTCAAGATTATTTCTTCCGAAATCACCTGATCCAGTAGACACGCTTTTAACATAGTCGAAAGGCAAAAGCAAAGCTTATTTTGTAAGAATTTTCTCATAGTCCATCCCACATCGATGCTGCTGTAAATTGCTTGAAACATTGTACAGTCCCCTTTTTATCATTCCATTGTTCCAGACTCGG
>JAAYUJ010000616.1 GCA_012517775.1 Deltaproteobacteria bacterium | reverse complement strand
TTCAGGGCTTGAAGGCTGTGAGGATGACACTGTAGGTGAGGGCGGAGAGAAGGGTGTGAATGGAGACGCTCGTTGCCGCCAGCTCCGGATCCCCTCCCAGCTCCATCGCCATGACGTAGGTGATGGTTGCAGGAGGAGCCGCCAGTAGGATAATCCCAGGAACAAGAAGGACGTGGGGAAGATCGGCGAATTTCATGAAAGCATAGCCCAGGAGAGGAAGGCATAAGAGCTTCAGGAAGCCGATCCCGACGACCTCCCTGGCCATACTCCTGAAAGAGCCGAAGGAAAGGCCCGCTCCGATAAGGAGCAGGGCAGTGGGAAAGGCCATTCCAGAAAGGATATCCAGTCCTTTTCGAACGGGGAGGGGAATGGAAAACCCCATGGACGAGTACGCCATCCCTATCGCTACCGTTACAATGATTGGGTTGGAGAGGATGTGCCTCAAGATAACCCACCTGCTCCTCGCCGCGTAAGAGTTGACGCCGAATGTCGTCAGTGCCCAGACAGCGAAAAAATTCTGCGCCAGCATTACGAAACTGCTCAGAATGGCCATCCGGGCAAAATAGCTTTCGCCAAGGGCGTAGTATGCGATGGCATAGGCCATGTATCCGATGTTTCCATGAAAACTGCTCTGTAAAAAAGTGCCTTTCCTGGCCCCCGGTATCCTCAGCCGGTTCATGGCGACGACACTGAAGAGCACTGTGAGACCCATGGCACCGAGTGTGCATACCACTGCCGCAATACTGAAGTTCTCCCTGAACGGCGCCTGGGAGATTTCCTTCAGAAGCATCGCGGGAATGGCGACGTAAAAGACGATCTGATTGGCGGTTTTAGTATATCCAGGTTCTATGATTCGTCTGAGATTCAGAAAGCACCCCAGCAGGATGATGCTGAAGACTGGAAGGATCGTGCCGACAAGAACATGAATCATCTCTTTTCCCGTCCTGGAATTCTGTTATGCAACCATGACAGACACCCTTCCGGGAACGAGCGGGGCAACTGTCTTATCCACAATGTACACCAGGATGGGACCTCACGCTCGATAGAAAAATGCCGATGAAAACAAGAGCACGCCATCGACTGATTCGGATCCCCGCAAGGGGGATTGAAAGGGCTTGACGTTTGCGAAGAGTTTTAATACACGGAACCATTGTGGAGAAACAGTGAAAAGAATGGAGAGCAGCATGCCAAAGAAGAGTATCGATGAAGACGGCTTGATCGAGGAATTTGACGACGAGGGTGGACTCGAATTTGATCAGGGAGATGAACTGGATTTTGCTGGGGAGGACGACCTTCTGACAGAGGACATGGAGGAAGAGGAAGACTTGGCCCCATCGGTTCTCTACAAAGGTATTTCTCGGCCTAAGACGGACGAGGATTGGCGTCAGCTTTTAATGGAGGCAAGCCAGGACGGTGTGCCCGCCTATCAGATATCGGAAGGCTACAGGGAAGGCGACCTGATCGTCCATCCGGAATTTGCGCTGGGCGTTGTGATCAAGATCATTTCGCCAAAGAAGATGGAAGTGATTTTCGAGCGCAGTAAGAAGCTCATGGCGCAAAACGTGATCCCACCCAAGTGATTCCTCACCCAGTTGCCAGTCCCTGGTAAACGCCGATAAGAGTACCCAACCGGTTTCCCTTCCGTGATGACGGAGGCAAGGCGGGGAACAAAAGCTTGACGGAACCTCCCCTTCTCCCAGTCCCTCGAGCAATGTCCATGAATCGCAATCGGCCTCCCCAGGATGAAGATGAGAGATCGGGCCTTCACACCCGACCCATTTCCGTCGGGATGTGAGTCTTGGCCTGCTGCAGGTGCATATTCGTGGCAATCACATTAGCCAATCACCTGATTTGAGGGATGTGATACTTGAATTTACTGCAAGTATCATTATTATTCATTATTTGCAGTGGGAAAAAGCAGGTTGCTGGATGACCGTAATCCAGTCAGTTGGTCTTAGCTTTCCGAGGTTCGTCCGATGAATCGACCGGGATTCGCCAAGAAAACCCGTAAATCGACACCCGCCCGATGGCTGTTCTTCTTCCTGACCGCGTGTGTCGTCTGCAGTATCATCATTGCTACCCTCGCGGGGCTTGCATTTTACATCCAGGTGACGCGGTCCTTGCCGAGTGTACAGGCTTTGAGGAATTATCATCCGCCTCTTGTATCGAGCGTCTATGCTTCGGATGGGAGTCTCATCGGTGAGTTCTACGCAGAGCGGCGCTACGTCATACCCCTGCGGGATATGCCCTCACACCTCATCAGGGCCTTTCTCGCCGCCGAGGATGCTCGGTTCTACGAGCACGGGGGACTGGATTTCCTGGGGATCGTTCGTGCTTCTTTCAAGAATCTCCAGGCCGGTGAGATCATTCAGGGAGGCAGCACCATCACCCAGCAGGTCGTCAAGTCCCTCCTGCTGACCCCCGAACGCACCTGGGTCCGCAAGATCAAGGAGGCGATTCTTGCCTACCGTATTGATCAGTACCTGAATAAGGATGAAATCCTCTATCTCTATCTCAACCAGATCTACTTCGGTGGAGGGGCTTATGGTGTAGAGGCAGCTGCCAGGACTTTTTTTGA